>JBDKJW010000039.1:0-14188 GCA_039796395.1 Bacteroidota bacterium | reverse complement strand
TCCCCTACTTTTGCAATCTCAAAAAATCTACCTGAGGAGGTATAAAAGCTATGTTAATCATCGATTCTAAAGACTGCGAAAACATCGACAAGGCGTTAAAAAAGTACAAGAAAAAGTTCGAAAAGAGCAAAACCTTGTTGCAACTACGTGAGCGCCAGGCATTTACTAAACCATCTGTTGTACGCAGAGGGCAAGTGCTTAAAGCGATCTATAAGCAGCAAATCGCTAGCGGAAAGATAGAAGGATAATTAAGGTCCTTTCTACATACTATTAAGTAGTTCAGGTGCGTTAACCTTGAACTACTTTTTTTATGCCTATAACCGAATATAACGAGCTTCTGCGGTTTTTGCAATACCTCCAATTTGAACGGCGGTATTCGAGGCATACCTATATATCTTACGAAAACGACCTAAACCAGTTTTTTGCATTTGTTAATAGTCAGTACGAAGGGACGCCTATCTCCGAAATAACGGCTTCAATGGTACGTACATGGTTGGCGGAATTAAAGGAGGATGAAATGACGTCCAAAACTATTAATCGTAAAATATCTGCCTTAAAATCTTTTTTTAAATATTTGTTGAAACAGGGGTTGATTACCAAAACACCCATGACTACCATCGTATCGCCCAAGCTCAGTAAGCGTTTGCCAGTATTTGTGGAAGAAAGGGATATGGATACCCTGTTTGCGCATATGGAGTTTCCGGATGATTGGAATGGCCGCACACAGCGTTTAGTGATATTGCTCTTATATAGCACAGGTATGCGTTTGAGCGAATTGATTAACCTTAAAGAATCGCAAATAGATGCGGGTAACCAACAATTAAAAGTAGTAGGGAAGGGCAATAAGGAAAGGATTTTACCACTTACGCCCGATTTGGCAGCTCAACTAAAAAACTACTTGCTGAAGAAGCCTGCACGTATCGAAGGCGTTTTGCAAGTATTTGTAACCGAAGCCGGAAAAGCACTGCAGCCCCGCACGGTGTATGGCTTTGTGAAAAAATATTTAGCGGGCGTAACTACAGTGCAGAAGAAAAGTCCGCACGTATTGCGCCACAGTTTTGCCACCCATTTAATGAATAATGGGGCCGATTTAAATGCGGTAAAAGAGCTATTGGGGCATAGTAGTTTAGCCGCCACACAAGTGTATACCCATAATTCTATTGAGCAATTAAAAGAAGTTTTTAGGAAGGCACATCCCAAGGCCTAGGCTTATTGAAGATTTTACAAAAAATGCCGATTTTTTTATTTTATTCTCCTCAGATTAGCGTAACTTGATCTTCCGCTCAAATCAAAAAATAAAGCAGTTGGTGAGGGTGGGAAGTTCTTAATATATTATTGTTTCACCGATTAAATGGTACCAATTATGAACGTTAACATTCAAACAGTTCACTTTGATGCAGACGACAAATTAGTGGAGTATGTAAACCGAAAATTGAGCAAACTACCTACGTTTCACGACAGGATTCTGAAGGTAGATGTGTTTTTAAAGCTCGATAATGTAGTACATAACATCAAAGACAAAATTGCTGAAATTAGGGTACACGTTCCGCGGTATGATTTTTTTGTAAAGGCTTCTTCTAAGTCTTTTGAAGAGTCTTTTGATCATGCTATGGAATCTGTTATTAACCAGATTAAACGAAAAAAAGAAAAATTAGCAGCGTAATTAAAGCCCCGACCACCGTGTCGGGGCTTTTTTGTTTGTAGATGGTGGAAAAAAGTGCATGCAAAATTTTGCTGAATAAAAGATTCCATTACCTTTGCCATCCCAAAAAAAGGGGAAGCTCTTTTTTTGCCGGAGTAGCTCAGTTGGTAGAGCAACTGATTTGTAATCAGTAGGTCGCGGGTTCGAGTCCCATCTTCGGCTCTAGAATATTGAAATAGTTAATTGGGCAGATGGCCGAGTGGTTAAAGGCGACAGACTGTAAATCTGTTCACTCACGTGTACGTAGGTTCGAACCCTACTCTGCCCACATCCTTCGGGATAAGTTCTTTGATTGCAATGTGAATTGCTTTTCAAAAAAAGCGGAAGTAGCTCATTTGGTAGAGCGATAGCCTTCCAAGCTATAGGTGGCGAGTTCGAGCCTCGTCTTCCGCTCAATCAGTCACGCCGTTGTAGCTCAGTGGTAGAGCACTTCCTTGGTAGGGAAGAGGTCGTGAGTTCGATTCTCACTAACGGCTCAGGTCGTGAGTTCTCCGCCTTGGCGGATCACTAACGGCTCAGGTTGTGAGTTCTCCGCCTTGGCGGATCACTAACGGCTCCAGAAGTGCCGTTGGAGAAGAGGTCGTCCCGAGAATTCAGGGCTAACGGCTCCAGAAGTACCGTTAGCAGGATTAGGTAGCAGATTCCGTTTGACCAAGACGGGAAAAAAGAAAAAATGAAAAATAGTGGGTAACCACATAAATTTTTAAAACACAAATTAAAACCGATAAAAATGTCTAAAGAGACCTTTAAGAGGGAGAAACCTCACGTAAACGTTGGTACAATTGGTCACGTTGACCATGGTAAAACTACTTTGACTGCTGCCATTACGGACATCTTATCTAAGAAAGGTCTGGCACAGGCTAAGAAATATGATGAGATTGATGGAGCGCCCGAAGAAAAAGAGCGTGGTATCACAATCAATACTGCTCACGTAGAATACCAAACAGCTAACCGCCACTATGCGCACGTTGACTGTCCTGGTCACGCCGATTATGTTAAAAACATGATTACTGGTGCTGCTCAAATGGACGGTGCAATTCTTGTAGTTGCAGCTACTGATGGTCCTATGCCACAAACTAAAGAACACATTTTGTTGGCACGCCAGGTAGGTGTACCTCAGATTGTTGTTTTCATGAATAAAGTTGATCTTGTTGATGATCCTGAATTATTAGAACTTGTTGAAATGGAAATCCGTGAGCTATTAAGCTCATACGGTTTCGATGGTGATAACACACCAATCATCCAAGGTTCTGCTACAGGTGCATTAGCTGGTGAAGAAAAATGGGTTGCTAAAATTGATGAGTTAATGGCTGCTGTAGATAGCTATATTCCATTGCCTCCGCGCCCAATTGATATGCCTTTCTTGATGTCTGTTGAAGACGTGTTCTCAATTACTGGTCGTGGTACTGTTGCTACTGGTCGTATTGAGCGTGGTATTATCAAAGTTGGTGAAGGTGTTGAAGTTGTAGGTTTAATGGAATCTGCAATCACTTCTACTGTAACTGGCGTAGAAATGTTTAAGAAATTATTGGATGAAGGTCAGGCTGGTGATAATGCTGGTTTGTTACTTCGTGGTATTGAGAAAAAAGATATCCGTAGAGGTATGGTAATCTGTAAGCCAGGTTCTATTACTCCACACACTGATTTCAAAGGTGAGGTTTACGTATTGAGCAAAGAAGAAGGTGGTCGTCATACACCATTCTTTAATAAATACCGTCCTCAGTTCTATTTCCGTACTACGGATGTAACTGGTGAAGTAACTTTACCAGAAGGAACTGAAATGGTTATGCCTGGTGATAACATCGGTTTAAGCGTGAAGTTAATTCAGCCAATTGCGATGGAGAAAGGTCTGAAATTCGCTATCCGTGAGGGTGGTAGAACAGTAGGTGCCGGACAGGTAACTGAGATTGTTAAGTAATCGCACACATTACAATAGTTGAAAGTCATTGGTTGCTAGTTCGTATATTTACGGGCGAATAGCCAATGACTATTCACTTTAATACGGGCATGGTGCAACGGTAGCATACGGGTCTCCAAAACCTTTGATCTGGGTTCGAATCCTAGTGCCCGTGCGAATAAAAAAAGAAGATGAACAAAATCACTACGTATTTCAAAGAGAGCTATATTGAGCTTTTAGAGAAAGTGACCTGGCCAAGCTGGATGCAATTACAGCAGAGTACTGTAATTGTTTTAGTAGCAACTGTTATTATAACAGCAATGGTATGGGTTATGGATTTTTCGAGCAACCAGTTGTTGAAACTGATTTATTCTTTATTCAAGTAAACCAAAATGGAAGCAGTTACAACAGAGCATACAGTTGAACAAATTACCGTTACTGCGCCACAGCCAGAAACTAAATGGTATGTGTTGCGTGTGGTGAGCGGTAAAGAACGTAAAGTGAAAGAATATCTTGATAAAGATATCATCAGAAGCGGTTGGCAAGAATTGATTAAGCAGGTTTTTTTACCGATGGAGAAAGTATATAAAGTGCAGAATGGTAAAAAAGTAATGCGCGAAAAAAACTACTTTCCAGGGTATGTAATGATGGAAGTATTAGAAGGCAAACTGAATGATGATATGATTCAACATATCAGTAATATCAGTAACGTAATGCACTTCCTAACCGATGGTAAAGGCTCAAAAGGGAATATTATTAGCTTACGAAAGGCAGAAGTAAATAAGATGCTTGGAAAAGTTGATGAAATGAACGACCAAGGGGTTACCATGAGCGAACCATTCATTGTTGGAGAAACGATCAAAATTATCGAAGGACCATTCAATGATTTTAATGGTGTTATCGAAGAGGTTAATGATGAGAAGAAAAAACTTAAAGTTACCGTTAAGATATTTGGTAGATCTACCCCAGTTGAGCTCAACTATATGCAGGTTGAAAAAATATCTTAGTTTATAAATAACTTATATATACAAGCCATTCATCGAGAGATTGAATGGCTTTTTTAATTTTTTTTTAAGTTTATTCAATATTTATACTATTTTACCGACCCAAAGCTTAGTTTTACCGAAGATTAAAAAAAGCTTAAATTCCCTCTATGCGTGTTGCTCACTTGATTATTACGTACACTGACCCTGAACAAACGGAAAGGCTTATTAAACGGATGCAACACCCAGATTTTGATTTTTATATACATGTTGATGCTAAACTACCTATCCATTCACACAAATCATTAACAGCTATTCCCAATGTGTATTTAATACGTAATCGCATTAAAGTGCAATGGGCTGCTTTTAGTACTATGCAAGCAGTATTTAATTCTCTCCAAGAAATTTTAGACTCGGCAAGAACATATGATTTTATTTCACTCATGAGCGGGCAAGATTATCCTATACAGTCGGTTCAATGTATGCAGGAATTCTTTGCCCAACGCAAAGGCAAATTATTATTGAAATATCGATCCTTTGAGGAAGATTGGCTAGAAGGATTAGAGCGCGTTAATCGTTATCACTTTACGAATTACAATTTTAAAGGTCAATATAGGTTAGAGGGCTTAGTTAATTTTTTTGTAAAGCGAAGCGTACCTTCCGACTTGAAATTTTTCGGAAGCTCTATGTTTTGGGCAATTTCGCCGGAAGCAGCAGAATATATATTAGAAAAAGTAGATCGTAACCATAAAATGAAGCGATTCTTTAAGTATACATGGGGGTCAGATGAATTTCTAGTGCAAACAATGCTGCTTAATTCACCTTTTGCAACACAAGTAATAAATGAAAATTGCCACTACTATAAACATCCCCCAAAAACGCCCAGTCCACGTACTTTCACTACAGAAGACTTTACAGATATCATAAATTCAGACAGAATTTATGCACGTAAATTTGATATGAAAAAAGACCCATTGATTATGGATCAATTAGATCAATACATAGAGCAGAAAAATGGATAGCAAATCAATATAAAACTATATCGAAATCATAATGGCCCAGTTATTAAAGCTGATTAATTTTAAAGACAACAGAGGTAACCTAACAGTACTCGACAATGCAGAACGATTGCTTCCATTCAAAATTAAACGTGTATTCTACATTTATAATGTAGATGATTCGATACGCGGAGGGCATCGGCATCATGAAACCGTACAAGCTGCCATTTGCATAAACGGTAGTTGTATTGTAAGCAATGATGATGGGGTTACCAAGGAAGATTTCTTGCTCGATGATCCTTCTAAATGTTTAATACTGGAAACTAAGGATTGGCATCAAATGCATACTTTCACAAAAGATGCCATATTAGTAGTATTTGCATCAACCACTTTCGATTCATCTGATTATATATTTGATCCTTACCCAAGCAGAATATGATTGCATATGATAATTTAGGGAAAGTAAATGCAGGGTTTAACTTGCTATTCCAAAAAAGTTTTAATCAATTCGTAGATAAGGGCTGGTATATTCTTGGCGATGAAGTAAAAAAATTTCAAAATGATTTTGCAGCATACAATCAAATGCGATATTGTGTTGGTGTTGCCAATGGATTAGATGCACTTATATTGGCTTTACGCGTTTTGGATTTGCCTGCAAATTCAGAAATAATTGTTCCCTCCAACACCTATATAGCGTCTATAATTTCAATTGTTCATGCTGGACATATACCAGTTTTGGTAGAACCAGACATTCGCACGTATAATATCGATCCAACTAAAATTGAATCGGCAATAACACCCAAAACTAAAGCCATAATGGTGGTTCACCTTTATGGTAAATGTTGTGAGATGAGCCCAATTGAAGCCATTGCTAATAAATATGGATTGCCTATTATCGAAGATTGTGCCCAAGCACACGATGCAACTTATAAAGGAAGAAAGGCAGGAACTTTTGGCATGATGAGTGCTTTTAGTTTTTATCCAAGTAAAAATTTGGGTGCTTTAGGAGATGCAGGTGCCATTCTTGTAAATGATGAGAACTTGGCTGAATCGCTTAAAAGGCTTCGTAATTATGGATCTCATGGAAAATATTATAATGAAGTAGTTGGTTATAATAGTCGATTAGATGAATTGCAAGCACTTTTTTTGCATATTAAGTTACCCTACCTGCATACTATTACGGCGCATAAAAGAAAATTAGCTAAACTTTATTTAGAAGGTTTAAGTGATCAATTTATTAAACCTATAGTACAGAATGATTTTGACGACGTGTATCATATTTTTAATATCCGACATCAAGAAAGAGACAGGTTGAGAGGCTATTTATTGGAAAAAGGGATTGGAACTGAAATTCATTATCCCGTAGCACCCAATCATCAAAAAGCCCTTCAAGCATTGTTTGTGGGCCAAAGCTTTCCAATTTCTGAAGAAATTCATGCTACAACCCTAAGCTTACCATGTTCTTACTGCCATACTGAGGCGGAGATATTGAGGGTAATTGAGGTTATGAACGGGTTTTAACCCCCAAAATCTGGAATCTTCAATCTGGAATCTGATTTGAATTGATTTAATTTCAGATTGAAGATTGTAGATTGCCAAATTCTCCTTACCTTTGCCGCCCCAAAAGTTCTTTAACGAGAACGGTTGAATTTGGGAGTTCGCCTAGGCGAACGCTATTACCAAAAAAACGAAAAAAAATGGCAAAAGAAATCTCCGGCTTCGTGAAGCTGCAGGTGAAAGGCGGTCAAGCCAATCCTGCTCCTCCCGTTGGCCCTGCACTCGGTTCAAAGGGTGTAAACATTATGGAGTTCTGCAAGCAGTTTAATGCGCGTACGCAGGACAAAATGGGAAAAGTTGTTCCCGTTATTATCACGGTTTATTCCGACAAATCTTTCGACTTTGTTATCAAAACTGCACCTGCTGCTGTTCAATTAATGGAAGTTGCTAAGATCCAGAAAGGATCTAAAGAAAGTAACCGTGCTAAAGTAGGTAAAGTAACCTGGGCGCAGGTAGAAACCATCGCCAAGGATAAAATGCCTGATTTAAATGCATTCACCTTAGAAAGCGCCATGAGCATGGTTGCCGGTACTGCACGCAGTATGGGTTTAACTGTTGATGGTAAAGCTCCTTGGGAAAACTAATTATTCACCTTTTAACAGAAAAACATGTCACTTACTAAAAAAAGAAAAGTAGCAGCTGCCAAGGTGGATAAAACAAAAGTTTATTCGCTGAAGGAAGCTTCAACGCTTGTAAAAGAAATTAACTGTACAAAATTTGATAGCTCTGTTGATTTACATATCCGTTTGGGTGTAGATCCTAAAAAAGCAGATCAACAAGTTCGTGGAACCGTATCATTACCACATGGTACTGGTAAAACCAAAAAAGTATTAGTGCTTTGCACACCCGATAAAGAAGCAGCCGCAAAAGAAGCAGGTGCCGACTTCATTGGATTAGATGAGTTCATCACAAAAATTGAAGGTGGTTGGGTAGATGTAGACGTTATTATTGCTACACCTGCTGTAATGCCTAAAATTGGTAAACTCGGTAAAGTGTTAGGTCCACGTAACTTAATGCCAAACCCTAAAACAGGAACAGTTACCAATGATGTGGCTGCTGCTGTAAATGAGGTAAAGGGTGGTAAAATTGCATTTAAGGTAGATAAGGCAGGTATTGTACACGCATCTATCGGTCGTGTATCATTTGCACCAGATAAAATTGCTGAGAACAGCGCTGAGTTAATCAATGCAATCATTAAGTTAAAACCATCTTCTGCCAAAGGTATTTACCTGAAAGGTGCAAGCATGGCAAGCACAATGAGCCCTGGTATTGCTTTGGATACAAAATCATTAATGAACTAATCCTGGTGATTCGCCTAGGCGAATATGACCCAGGTTTTAAAAAAAATTAGTTATGACAAAAGATCAAAAAAATGAAGTGATTGAAGTGCTGAAAGAAAAATTCGCACAATACAATAACTTCTATATCACAGATACAGAATCGCTATCAGTAGCGCAAGTATCAAATTTGCGTAGAACTTGCTTTGATAAGCAAGTGGAGATGAAAGTGGCTAAGAACACTTTAATCCGCAAAGCTTTAGAATCGCTTGATTCAGAAAAATATGCAGGTGTGTATGAATCACTGCATAATGTAACTGCTTTATTATTTTCTGAGAATCCTAAAGAGCCAGCTTTAATTTTAAGCTCATTCCGTAAATCTAATAACGGAGAAAAGCCACAATTGAAAGCAGCTTTTATTAATGGAGATATCTATACAGGAGATAATAACCTAAAAGCCCTTACACAAATTAAGACGAAGAATGAATTAATTGGTGAAGTAATTGGCTTGTTACAATCTCCAGCAAAACGCGTACTCGCTGGTTTATTACACCACCACGAGAAGCAAGCGGAGCAAGCTTAATCTGGAATCTACAATCTTCAATCTGATTTATTAATTCCAAATTGAAGATTAAAATAAACCCAGGCCTGAGGGATCATAAAGGCAAATTTTTTTAAAACCCTCCGTCGGATCACGCAGAAAGCGTGATATGAAGACGGAAAAAATTTAAACACAATGGCAGACGTAAAAGCATTAGCCGAATCATTAGTAGGCTTAACAGTAAAAGAAGTACAAGAATTAGCTGATGTATTAAAAGCTGATTACGGTATTGAACCAGCAGCAGCAGCAGTTGTAGTAGCTAGCGGCGACGGTGGCGGTGCAGCAGCAGTTGAAGAGAAAACATCATTTGATGTTATCTTGGTAAGCGGCGGTGCAAGCAAATTAGGCGTAGTTAAAATCGTTAAAGAATTAACTGGTCTTGGTTTGAAAGAAGCTAAAGACTTAGTAGACGGCGCTCCAAAGCCCGTTAAAGAAGGCGTATCAAAAGCTGAAGCTGATGATTTAGCTGCTAAGTTGAAAGAAGCAGGTGCTGAAGTAGAAATCAAATAATTGAGTACTACTAAAATAATAGGCCGCTACATTTTGTAGCGGCTTTTTTATGGGTAATAACCAAATAAACGTGTAGAAATTAGAACGATAACAAATTACTTTAGTCGATATTCCTTTCTTAGCTTTTCCATCAACGAAATGGCACTTGCTTCCATCCTTTTTAGTCTAACTACATACATATGCATCACCCCCTTAAACATAATAGCCTGATTGGCCAATACCTTTAACTCCTTTCTATCGTCGCTAATGAGTTGAACCTGGGCATATTTTTGACTAGCGGGTATGGTTTTATTCATAAGCAACAAAACATTCATCACTTTTGATGCGTGGCTTGTAACTTCAGTAAGGTACATTTCATAATAGGCTTGTTGGTTCACTAAACTTTTTCCAGCGTTATCGTATCCTATAATAATATTAGCAGCATCCTTATTTCTGATGAGCCGCATACCCCCAGAATTTTTTAATTGAAATAAAGTGCGATCGATGGGGTAAAGAAGATCGGGACGAAAAACACATCCGTTATAGCTATTGTACATCTGGGTACGCTCTACTTGTGTTCCTCCATAGCTAAAGCATGTTTCAGCCAGGCTCTCGGCATATTTAATGCGTTCCTCATTTGCTATTATACATGCATGAATATTGGCAGTATCTGTTGCAGCATCTTCAATCATTGATAAAATAAATTCCTTCTCTCTATGTCGCTCAATGGTAAACTCTAATTGATACTCGGCCAGAAATCCGCAGAATACGGCTAGGAATAACATGAGAAATTCCCAGAAATAAGCTTTCCAATTTTTTTTTCCGTGAGGCGCGTGGCTGTGGTGATGTACTTCCATATTATCTAAATGTACTAAAAACAAGCTAATGTAGCCGCAACCATATTACCCTTTCTTCCTCATTTTTCACTAGTTTTAATTCCCAAACAAATGATTGCCATGAAAAAAATTGTATGGATTGCTATTATTGCCTTTGCAGCCTGTAAAAGCAATACAAATAATAAAACATATTTCAACCGAGCGGGTATGGATACTACTATTCATCCGGGTGATAACTTCTTCCAATATGCCAACGGCACTTGGATGAAGAATGCTAAAATACCCGACGATCAAAGTGGTTGGGGTAGCTTCTATACTTTATATGATGAAAACCTAGCCAAGCTGCGTACGATACTCGACGAAACCTCCGCAAAAACAGATCATCCTAAAGGATCGGCGGCACAAAAAGTGGGCGACTTCTACGCTAGTGGTATGGATACAGTTGGTATTGAAAAGAAAGGGTACGAGCCTTTAAAACCCATGCTTGCTAGAATTGATGCAGTGAAAGATCATAAAGAGCTGCAATTATTATTAGGTGAGGCAGAAGCAAGTGGAGAAGGTGATTTATTTGAGTTTTATGTTGGCGCTGATGAAAAAAATAGTGTAAAAAATATTTTATCACTTTACCAGAGCGGCACCAGCTTACCTGAGAAAGATTATTATACCAAGCAAGACTCTATCACCAAAAATTTTCGATCTAAAATGGTGAGTCATGCAGCAAAATATTTTGAACTAACGGGAACAGATGCAGCTACTGCACAAAAGAATGCCTTGTTAGTATTAGCATTAGAAACACAAATAGCAGCATCGCATCTTACACCTGTAGAGCAACGCGACCCAGTGAAGAACTACAATAAAATGTTGATTGCCGATTTGCAAAAACGCACTCCCAATATTTTATGGACTGCTATGTTAGAGAAGATGGGTGTAACAACAGATAGCATTAATGTAGCACAACCTAAGTATTATGAAGCGCTAAGTAGCTTGCTAGCTTCACAACCGATAGATGTGTGGAAAAGCAAAGTGAAGTTTGATTATATTTCCTCAAAAGCAGGCTTATTGAGTAAGGCTTTTAGAGACGAACGTTTTTCTTTTAATCAATTATTTTCTGGAGCCAAGAAACAAGAAGATCGCTGGAAAGTAATGGTAAATAGAACCGATGGTAATTTGAAGGATTTATTGGGTGAGGTATATGTTCAGAAATATTTTCCGCCGGAGGCGAAAAAAAGAATGGATGAACTGGTAAATAATTTGCAGAAAGCCTTTGAAATCAGAATTAATAAGCTCGATTGGATGAGCGACTCTACCAAAACACGCGCCCAAGAAAAATTAGCGGCATTCTTAAAAAAGATTGGCTACCCAAGTGTTTGGAAAAAATATGATGATGTAACCATCACCAGAGATAACCTTTTTGAAAATATGCGCCAGGTAGGTATGCATAATCATAAAGAATCGGTTGCTAAAATTGGAAAGGCGGTCGACAAAACAGAATGGCAAATGACGGTTCCTGAGGTAAATGCTTATTACAATCCTACTTTCAACGAAATTGTATTCCCGGCAGGTATTCTTCAATTTCCTTTCTTTGATTTGGGTGCCGATGATGCCATCAATTATGGGGGCATTGGGATGGTTATTGGCCATGAAATGACGCATGGTTTCGACGACCAGGGCCGTCAGTACGATGCACAAGGAAATTTAAAAGATTGGTGGACAAAGGCAGATGGCGATAAGTTTAAGCAAAAGGCCGATGGGGTAGTGGCACAGTATAATAACTATGTGGTATTGGACAGCTTGCATGTGAATGGAGCCCTTACCTTAGGCGAAAATTTGGCTGATATTGGCGGGTTAGCAATTGCTTATGATGCGTTTAAAATGACTAAACAAGGACAAAGCACGGAGAAAATAGACGGTTTTACCCCCGATCAACGCTTCTTCTTGGGTTATGCCCAGGTTTGGAAGTTGGTAAATAGGGATGAAACCATGCGTACCCGCATTACTATCGATCCACACTCTCCAGAAGAGTTTAGGGTAAATGGCCCCGTTGCTAATTTTGATCCTTTTTATGCTGCTTTTGGCGTAACCGAAAAGCATAAGTTGTACCGGAAGCCGGCCAATAGAGCTAAAATCTGGTAAAATATTTATTTATACACAATGGGTGGTTTGGCGTAAAATTTGATTTTGCGGTTGTCGCCCCTTTCATTACCTTTGCCATCCTTAATTTTGGGCGAATTAGCGGGTGGACATTTTTATCATTTATTTGAATGATAGATGCGCCGATTGTACGTTAAGAGAATTTCATCGTTCTCCCCAATATTTTATCGTATCAAAACCGGTTTTACAATAATATGTCTACAACTACATTGAACAACAGGGTCGGCTTCGGTAAAACTAAACATTTGGCTGATGCCCCTGACCTTCTCGACATCCAGTTAGAATCTTTTAAAGAGTTTTTTCAGTTAGAGACTACGCCCGACAAACGTAATGTGGAGGGCTTGTTTCGCGTGTTTAAGGAAAATTTTCCGATTACAGATACGCGCAACATTTTCGTACTGGAATTCCTCGACTATTTTATTGATCCGCCCCGTTACACGATTGATGAGTGTATGGAACGCGGATTAACTTATGCAGTGCCTTTAAAAGCAAAGCTAAGATTAAGCTGTAATGATGAAGAGCACGTGGATTTCCAAACCATCGTTCAAGATGTGTTTTTAGGAAATATCCCGTACATGACGCCTCGTGGTACATTCGTCATTAATGGTGCTGAACGTGTAGTTGTTTCTCAGCTTCATCGTTCTCCTGGTGTATTCTTCGGACAGTCGGTACACCCTAACGGTACTAAAATTTACTCTGCTCGTGTCATTCCTTTTAAAGGTGCATGGATGGAGTTTGCTACCGATATCAATAACGTAATGTATGCCTACATCGATCGTAAAAAGAAGTTTCCTGTAACTACTTTATTACGTTCAATTGGCTTTGAAACAGATAAAGATATCCTTGAGCTTTTCGGTATGGCCGATGAAGTGAAAGCGGATAAAAAAACACTTGCTAACCAAGTTGGAAGAAAATTAGCTGCGCGTGTATTACGTACATGGGTAGAAGATTTTGTAGATGAAGATACTGGCGAAGTGGTAAGTATTGAGCGTAATGAAATTGTGATGGAGCGTGATACGGTATTGGATGAAGATGCTATTGCAACCATTATTGAAATGGATGTGAAGAGTGTATTCATTCAGAAAGAAGATGTAGGTGGAGATTACGCTATTATTTACAATACCTTAAATAAGGATACTTCTAATAGTGAGTTGGAAGCGGTTCAGCATATTTATCGCCAGTTAAGGGGTGCCGATGCGCCTGATAACGAAACAGCGCGGGGTATTATCGACAAGCTTTTCTTTAGTGATAAGCGTTACGATTTAGGCGAAGTTGGTCGCTATAAAATCAATAGAAAATTAGGCTTAGAATATCCTTTAACTAAGAAGGTATTAAATAAGCAAGATATTATTGAGATTATCAAGTACTTGGTTCGTTTAACCAATGCAAAAGCAGAGATTGATGATATTGATCACTTGAGTAATCGTAGGGTTCGTACAGTGGGTGAACAATTGTATGCGCAGTTCGGTGTTGGTTTAGCGCGTATGGCGCGTACCATCCGTGAGCGTATGAATGTGCGTGATAACGAGGTATTTACACCGGTTGATTTGATCAATGCGCGTACCTTATCTTCTGTTATCAATTCATTCTTCGGAACCTCTCAGTTATCTCAATTCTTAGACCAAACAAACCCATTGAGTGAGATCACGCATAAGCGTCGTATCTCCGCACTTGGGCCCGGCGGTTTAAGTAGAGAG
>JBDKJW010000038.1:0-14323 GCA_039796395.1 Bacteroidota bacterium | reverse complement strand
AACGAGTTCACCACTTCTTACTCCGTTTAATCCATATACACGGGCAATACCATCACCCACTTGCAACACGGTACCTACTTCTTCTAATTCAGCAGAAGCATTGAAATTACTGAGCTGTTGGCGCAGTATCGCTGATATTTCGTCTGGTTTAATGTCTACCATTTTGTATGCTTTTAAAAATGATCGTAAAAATTATCTGATATTATGTATATACGTATTTTCTGAAAACTGTTTTTTAATCTCTCGCAAATCAGTCGCTACGCTCGCGTCTACTAATTTATTATCAAATTCCAACACAAATCCACCAATCAACTTTTCATTCACCACTGTTTCTAATTCAACTGTACCAAAATTATTAGCTTGCTTTACGCGATCACCAATGGCCTTGGCGGCTTCCGCAGAAATAGCTACCGCGGTAGTAAGCTTCACTTTATGAATTCCTTTTATAGCATTGTATTGATTAATAAATGCGGCAGCAATTTCTTTTAAGTCGGCTTCTCTTCCTTTCTTCACCAATAGTGTAACAAATGCTGCAGAAATTTCTCCAACCTTACCAGCTACAGTTGCAGCAATGATTTTCTCTTTTTGATCGGCCTTAATAATTGGGCTCTTCAACATGTTTGAGAAATCTTTGCTGGCTTTACAAACCGCATCAATATATTGCATATCTGCTTTTACAGTATCCAAGGCGTTTTTCTCAGTTGCAAAATCAACCAAGCTCTTGGCATAACGATCGGCTAAACGTGGATTTGGCATGTGTTAGTTCAGTTTAACTCCTTCGGCTAATTGCTTAATATAATTTTCTTGTTCCGTTTTTTGTTGCAACTCTCTACCCAATACTTTCTCCGCAACATCAATTACCAATGCACCCACCTGATTTTTCACATCAGTTAATGCTGCATTTTTTTGTTGTGTAATAGCTTGCTGTGCATCTGCTACAATACGATCGTATTCTGCTTTTGCCTTATCCCTTGCATCAGCAACCATTTTATCGGCCGTTTCTTTTGCTTCTTTAATCATCACCGCTCTTTCTTCACGGGCTTTCTGCATCATGGTCTCGTTCTCATTTTGTAAAGCAGCCATTTCCGCTTTTACTTTATCAGCAGAGGCAATAGCTTCAGCAATACCTGTTTCTCTTTCTTTTAAAGAAGATAGGATTGGCTTCCATGCAAACGACTTCAAAATAAAAAATACTAAAAGAAACGCAAGCAATGTCCAGAAGAGCAATCCGAGGCCGGGTAATAACAATTCCATAAAATATATTTAAATCAAATGATGTTGATAAAGATTACTGCACCGCTCGCCCTGTGCTCGCCGTGCAGTAATGATGTTGTACGAACTAGGCTTTTAATACAGCCAAGATACCTGCAATTACCGCGAAAAGGGCAACACCCTCTACGAAGGCTGCAGTAAGGATCATGTTCGCACGGATGTCGTTAGCAGCTTCTGGCTGGCGAGCGATGCTTTCAACAGCACCCTTACCAATCTGACCGATACCGATACCAGCACCGATTGCAGCCAAACCTGCACCAATTGCACCACCTAAATGGCTCATGCTTACATCCAACAAATTCAAAATTGCTGACATACTATTTGTTTTAGTGATTAAAAATTTTAATGATGACCCTCCTCATGCGCACCTTCCATACTTTGTCCGATAAACACCGCAGTTAGGTTTGTAAAAATGAACGCTTGAATAAAGGCAACCAATATTTCAATTAAGTAAATAAAAATCGTAAATGCAATAGACACTGGCGCAAAACCCCAACCAGCTACTTTGCTCATGGCACCGAAAATAAATATCAACATTACAAAACAAGTAATCACAATATGCCCGGCAACCATGTTTGCAAACAAACGCACAATCAAGGCGAAAGGCTTGGTGAATATACCTAAGAACTCAACGGGTACTAAAATAGGTTTCACAAAACCAGGTACAGGTGGGTTGAAAATATGCGCCCAGAAATGTTTATTGGTGCTGAATAAAATCACTAAGAAACTAATCACCCCTAATACAATAGTGAAAGCTATATTACCTGTAACATTCGCCGAACCCGGTATCAAACCAAACAAATTATTAATAAGAATAAAGAAAAATACTGTTAACAAATAGGGCATGTATTTTTCATAAGCATGGCCTAAATTAGGTTTGCCCACTTCATCTCTTACAAAAGTAATAACGGGCTCAACCGCATTTTGGAATCCACTTGGTGCTACTTTAGCGCCATTCTTTTTATACTTATTGGCCACACCAACCATTAGTATAGTAAGAATAGCCAATGCTATAAACATTTGCACTACATTACGGGTTAAGCTAAAATCGTATACAGTAACAGAAGCATCATGCTCACCGGCCTCATTTACAGCCATAATCTTCCCTTCTTCAGATTTATAACCGTTATACACTTCATGCCCGTGGTGAAAATTTCCATAAGAAAATACCGACAACCCACGTTGTGGAGAATATAAAATAACAGGTAAAGGAATACTTACATGGGTTTCTCCCAATGAGAAAAAGTGGAATTCATGGGCATCCATAATATGCTCCATGATCAATTTCGCAGGATCGAAAGCCGATTCTTTATGATCTGCCCCTTCCGCCCCTTTATGCTCAGGTGTTTCGTTTGCCGAAACAGTTGCGGAAAAAAGCATTGAAAATACGCTGAAAGCTACTACCAGTAAAGATTTAAGGCTT
The DNA here is from genome assembly GCA_039796395.1 of Bacteroidota bacterium. Taxonomy (GTDB): domain Bacteria; phylum Bacteroidota; class Bacteroidia; order Chitinophagales; family Chitinophagaceae; genus Sediminibacterium. Next base: position 11,628 of record JBDKJW010000038.1, on the reverse strand, counting down.
TTTGAATACATACCCATTCCCAAATTTGCGGCAAAGATAGGGGTTCAGGGGGTGAAAAAAGAAAATGATTAGAGATAAACACAGAAATTATATTCTTACTTATTTACCTGTGTTATCAGTTAGTTTTTTAATCTCTTCTAAGTGAATAACATCCATCTGATCTTTCGGTCTATTTACTGCTTTTTTATTGATAATCAAGTGATTAATATGCAAAAAAGGCACTTCCTCGCCTTCCAAACTAACTATTTTAGCTTGCTCGTAACAACTAGAAAAAGATTCATTTTCAAGCCCTTTCATTGATGTCATAATATCTAACTCTACCCCTGCAGCATAAAAGGTTGTCCACCCAGGTATAAATTGCATAGTTTCAAGAGATATCAAATCGCCATATCCCAAATCTTTAAATGCTAATCTTAGATTCTTCCTATTTTCCAGCGTATCATCAATCCACATATCTATATCATCCGTGTTTCTATTGTAACCATGAAAATACGTTGCCAACCCACCTACCATTATATATCTTACATTATGCTTGTTTAAGCAACGCCAGAATTCGATAAATGCTTGATCAAGTACATCCATAAATTCTCAATTATTGTTTGTTATTAGTGCCTAAAACTTTCCCTCTTTTTAATGTTGCATTTCTTCGAAGCATTCTTGTAAATGCTTGAAGCTTTTCTAAATCGGATCTATTGATGAGATCTAATAGTTTCTCTTCTGGTGATTTAACTACAAATCCATAAACCAATTCTGGTTCCTTGATCTCATTATTTTGATCACTAGCATGTGAGCTATCTTCAATGTTCTCCATATAAAATTAAATTAGAGATGCCTTCCTCTTCTCAAACTGCATCTCATGCAATTTAGCATAAAATCCGCCTAGTGCTAATAGCTCTTCGTGGCTTCCCATTTCTTTTAACACACCCTTATCCAATACAATGATTTTGTTGGCCTTACGTATGGTAGAAAGCCTATGCGCAATAACAATAGAGGTTCTGCCAGCAATTAAAGTATCGATTGCTTTTTCAATCAACTGCTCACTTTCTGTATCAATGGAAGAAGTGGCTTCATCTAAAATTAGAATAGCCGGATTATAGAGTAAGGCCCTGATAAATGACAGTAATTGACGCTGCCCCAAACTGAGTGTACTTCCTCTTTCCATCACATTATAATCATAATCTCCCGGCAATTGCATAATAAAATCATGCACGCCAATAAGTTTTGCAGCATTTATTACTTGCTCGCGTGAAATATCGGGATTGCGTAGTGTAATATTGTCAGACACTGAACCTGAAAAAAGAAATACATCTTGCAAAACCACGCCAATATTTTTTCTTAAATCATCTAAAGTATAGTCATTAATATTTTCACCATCAATTAAAATAGTTCCATGTTGTATTTGGTATAATCGATTCAATAAACTGATAATGGTTGTTTTACCACTACCTGTATGTCCAACAATAGCAACGGTTTCACCGGGTTTAATGCTAAACGATACATCTTTCAATACATCATTTCCCTCGCTATAGCCAAACCAAACTTTCTCAAAATCTATAGCTCCTTCTAATACAATACTTTCTTTTTCCCCTTCCGGAAGATCAACGGGAATATCAGTATTATCCAACACTTTAAATACACGTTCCGCGGCAATCATACCCATTTGTAATACATTGAATTTATCGGCGATTACCCTCAGCGGACGAAATATTTGATTCAAATACAAAATAAATGCCACCAACATACCCGCATCTAGCGTACGATCGGCCACCCACCAAACTAATAAGCCTGTACTCACGGCCAACACTACTTCTACCACGGGAAAAAAAACAGAGTAAGCAAAAATGGCTTTGATATTCGCATCCCTGTGTTGTGCATTTATTTTCTTAAAGGCATTGAATTCTTTTTCTTCTGCCGCAAATGCTTGCACCACTTGCATGCCCGTAATATGTTCTTGTACAAAAGCATTCAATGCAGCTACTGCATTTCTTACTTTAATAAAACTTTTGTTTACACTTTCCTTAAAATAATAAGTAGCTACAATCATCAACGGAAAAGGCAATAAACTAATGAGCGTAATCCGCCAATCGATCCAAAACATAGTAGCCAACGTTATTATAATCGTAAGCAAATCAGCTACAATTGGAATTAATCCGTCCGAAAAAATTTCGTTAATACTTTCAATATCATTGATGGTGCGTGTAGTGAGCGTACCAATAGGTGTTTGATCGAACTGACGTAGATTAAGGCCTAGCACTTTTTTATAAATTGTTATTCTTAAGTCGTGCACCACATGCTGCCCCATCCATGCGGTAATATAAGAGAATAGAAACCGAACAATCGTTTCAATTACAATAAACACCATTTGAAATAAGGTTACCGCAATGATGAACTTACTTATATCCGACAAATCGGTTCCTAATAAAACTGTTTTTACCCATGTAGGCAGCACATGATTTTTGCCAATAGCTGTATTCACCGTTAGTTGAATCAGGTAAGGGCGAATAGGCGCTGCAATAGCCATAAGGGCTGCCAAAATCAAACTCAAGTAAAAATAACGGCGATACGGTTGTACAAAAACGAATACCCTTTTCAACAAACTAAAATCAAATACTTTCTTCTGCGGCGCATCACTCATGGGGATGCAAAGATAATAAAGTAAACGAACCCCTTAAAATGAGAAAACTTTACGGAAGAAAATGAAAGCTTAGAAGCCTTGGATTACTATTTGTTTTTATAGTTATAAATACTGTATTATCTGTGTCTTGTACTTTACTAACTAAAACCCTTACTAAGAGAGAGTCATTACTTTTGATAACTTGATTTTTAGTCAACCCCAACTCAGTACACTCACAACTAGTAGTAAAGTTTTCAATAATCAAGTTCTCAGTACCAGTATTAAATATTTTGAAATATTTAATTGAATCCTTGGGCTTAAGACCATCTAAATTAAGTTTTGCAATAGGCTTACCTTTACACGAAAGTAAAATAACACAAGTTATGCTAAATAAAAGTCTTATAAAATTCATAAAAGCGCTTTATCAATTGTTTTAATTTCTTTTTCTAACCATTTGTCTTCAACTTCCTTTCCAAATCCATTATCAATTTGTATTAATACTTTATTGTAAAAAAGAAATTCTGTGGGAAATCCAAATACAGGATATTTACCAGAGATCGGCTTTTCATAATAAAAGAAGTTAAACTCGCTTGAAACATTCTTATTTGCATGATCTATAAATTTTCGAAAATCAGTAATTGAACCGTCACATATTAATACTATCTCGACAATTTTTCCATATTTCTTTTTAAGACGTGAAAGCGCAAAAAGTTTCTCATCACAAGGTTTACATCCAACAAAGTAAAAATCAATTAGAACTATAGGGTTTTTCGTAAAATTATTTACACTTGTATTAACCCCATTTACAGTTTTGAGAGTATCATAAAATATTTTAGAATGACTTTGATCAAGTATTATAGAACTAGTTCTTTTTGTATGTATATACCACGCAAGACTTGGACGTACATATAATTCACCGATAATTATATATATAAATGAAAATACTAGGCTACTGATAACTATTCTCTTGTTTAACTTAAATGAAAAAAGTAATCCTAAAATAGTCCCAAGCAAAGGATATGTAGTATCAAAAGGAAAACGTAATGGTACTAGCTCTTTTCCTAGAAACAGAGTAGTAGAATCAAGAATAAAAACTGGAGTAGCGATCAATCCAAAGTATAAAAAAATATTTTTTTTGCGATCTTCATTAATAATTAATACGAAAGCGAAAAGAGCAAATAATAAGAACCTTATAGGAGAAACGAGTTTAATAGAGCCAACCTCAAATCCTGTTATGTAATATATGATTACTCTGAAATTATATATTAGAAAATTTGTGACCAACGCAAAAACTATGCTAAGAAAAAATTTTCTAGAATATACTTTATTTAAGTTTCTCAATCTATAGTAAAATTAGATATTCACACTCAATTAGCTACCAAGTTTTCATTCATTCAGGTACCATAAATTAATCCTATAAGCCAATATTTAATTTCTCATCTCTAGTATCGTTACATTGGTTCCATCCCAGTACACCTTCTTTTGCAATTAGACGTTCCAAATAAACCACATGACTCAACATTAGAATCTGCAGTACATCCAGTATTATCACAAGTATTATTTGGCCCTGGGCAACCTAGGTCATATATACATGAACAATAACCGCCCTCAACAGAATAGGCAATCATACTCATATTCTTAATTGTAAAGTTTGAAACATTTAATGATGTTTTTAGATACGGACTCTCTAATAGAATGTTTAATTGCTCCTTTGTAAAGTGTTTACTAAAATGAGGAAGGTTAGCATCTAAGAATTTAATTCCAATTTCTGGATTACTTAATAATTTTTGCATACCATTCGTTAATAGCACCTCTTTCACTTTATTAATAATCCGAATTTGCTCTCTTGTTAGAGACTCATCTCATTAGCCAGTATAAAATTAAGTTTTGTTTTCCACAGATCCTCTCTTTCTTGCGGAGAGAGCATTGCTTGCGCTTGCTTCAATTCCTGTAACGTAGTTTTCGATATTGCTTCCTTCGTTAGTGCACTTAATTCCTTAAAAGGCTCATTACTTTCTTTGGAGCAGGATACCGCCATTAATGCCACTGATAAACACGTGAAATTAATTTTTTTCATAAATTAATTTTTATAAATTTACCCTCCCCTCTTTATATATTCCTAATCAAGAACCGAATATTATTATTCGAATATATTATATCCAATTATGCCAACAGAAATACTTAAAAAATTTAGAAAAATTCGTAACCTTTCTCAACAAGAGATGGCAGATATCCTTTTTATGAGTCAAGCTTCTTATTCTAAGTTAGAATCGGGTAAAACTGTAATAAGTCTAGGTATACTTAATAAAATACTCTCTTTATCCGAGGATGATAGTGACACATCCTTCGAATTCAATGGATATGTCATTATTTCAAAAAGTAAATTGGATTTAATTTCTGAAAATTCTGTTATTAGTTTAGATAACTTTTACAACTATTATAAGCAAGTTCTTGATGAGGCTATATTGATGAAAAATAGAGAGATTGACAGGTTGAATGACGTTATTGTCAAGCTTAGAAAACAGCTTGATTCAGAAGTTAATAAAATTTAGCCCCCTTAAGTAAGCCGATTGATAACCCACCCCTCAATCCCCTCAATGGAGGGGAAGCTTTGTAGTATCATATGTAATGCTCACCCAATACCTTCTACCCTATACCCCTTCCCCTTCCTCCTACCGTCTACCGTCCACGGTCTGTCACCCTGAGCTTGTCGAAGGATCGTCTATTTTCCTTATATTCGTAATGTATGGAGGAAGTGCAAGCAACCGCTACCGTAGCGAAATATACCCTCAACGAAGAGCAGGAGAAAAAAGAAATCATCCGGCATTATCGCGCCTTGTTAAAAAGCTTACGCCCCAAACTCAAAAAAGGAGATAAAGAGCTGATTCGGCAAGCTTTTGAAATGGCCGCAGAAGCGCATAAAACTATGCGTAGAAAAAGTGGTGAACCCTATATCATTCACCCTATTGCCGTGGCCATGATTTGTGTAGAAGAAATTGGGCTGGGTGTACGTAGTACCATCTGCGCCCTTTTACATGATACGGTAGAAGATACCGATATTAGTTTGGAAGATGTAGAACGCGAATTTGGTATTGAGATCGCCAAAATTGTGGATGGACTCACCAAAATATCTTCGGTAATAGATACCAATACAAGCCAGCAAGCCGAAAATTTTAAAAAAATATTACTTACCCTTACCGACGATCCTCGAGTAATATTAATTAAGCTGGCCGATAGGCTGCACAATATGCGTACCCTCGATAGTATGAAACGAGAGAAGCAATTAAAAATTGCCTCGGAAACTGTTTGGGTATACGCCCCACTAGCGCATCGGATGGGTTTGTATAATATTAAAACCGAGCTCGAAGATTTATCGATGAAATACCTCGAGCCTGATGCGTATAAAGATATTGCCCGAAAATTATCAGAAACAAAACGCGAACGCACTCGCTATATCAATGAATTTATTCGACCGCTAAAAGATAAAATGATCGCTGGTAATTTTGATTTCGACATCTATGGTAGACCCAAGAGTATTCATTCTATCTGGAATAAAATAAAAAAGAAATCCGTTGAGTTTGAAGAAGTATATGATCTGTTTGCTATTCGTGTAATCCTAAATTCGCCTCCCGAAAAAGAAAAAGAAGATTGTTGGAAAGTATATTCTATGATTACAGATGAATACAATCCTTCTCCAGAGCGGCTTCGCGATTGGCTGAGTAACCCAAAGAGCAATGGATATGAGGCTTTACATACAACGGTAATGGGGCCCCAGGGTAAATGGGTTGAAGTACAAATTCGGACCAAACGAATGAATGAAATTGCAGAGAAGGGTTTAGCAGCACATTATAAATATAAAGAAGGGAGTGCCGATGAAGATCGTTTTGATAAATGGTTCGGACAAATAAGAGAAGTGCTAAGCACACAAGATACAGATGGGGTAGATTTTCTACAAGATTTCAAAACTTCTTTTTTGGCGGAGGATATTTATGTATATACCCCCAAAGGTGAAGTAAAAATGTTACCTACAGGTAGTACTGCGCTCGATTTTGCCTTTTCTATTCACTCTGCTATAGGTACAAAATGTATTGGTGCCAAAGTGCACCATAGGTTAGTGCCCATCGGACATAAACTACGCAGTGGTGATCAGGTAGAAATTATTACCAGTAATAAGCAAAAACCTTCTGAAGATTGGCTAAACCTCGTTGTAACTGCAAAAGCAAAAAGCAAAATCAAGGATTCGCTTCGCGAAGAAAAAAGAAAAGTAGCGGAAGACGGCAAATATATCCTTCAACGGAAGTTGGAAGCGATGGGCGCATCCTATAGCCATTACAATATCGAGGAATTGGTTCAGTTTTATAAAATACCTTCCTCCCTTGAGTTACATTATAGAATCGCTACAAAAAGTATCGACCTTAAAGAACTAAAAGATTTTCAAGTACTCGGTGATAAAATTGAAATACCTAAGCCCAAACCAGCAATTGTTGAAACACCCGCTATTTACGATCCCACAAAAGCCGCCGGAAAAAAAGATTCGGAATTGATCATTTTTGGGGAATCGAGTGATAAAATCATGTATAATCTAGCCAAATGCTGCAACCCCATACCTGGAGATGATGTATTTGGCTTTGTAAGTACAGGTAAGGGATTAATTATTCACCGCACTTCCTGCCCTAATGCTGCCCAATTAATGGCTAATTACGGGCATCGGGTAGTGAAAACGAAATGGGCTAAGAACAAAGAAATTTCATTCCTTACGGGGTTAAAGATTGTTGGCCTCGATGATGTGGGTGTAATTAATAAAATTACCAACGTAATTAGTGGCGATTTAAAAATAAATATATCTGGTTTAAGTATCGATTCTCGAGAGGGGCTGTTTGAGGGCACTATTAAAGTGTTTGTACACGATAAAGAAGAACTCGAAGAATTAGTGATTCGTTTAAAATCATTAGAAGGTATACAAACGGTGGACAGATTTGACACTGAAAATTAATTGCTTACCCTTACATTTGCGCCTTAAGTAAGTATATGGTTGACGTAATTTTAGGATTACAATGGGGAGATGAGGGAAAAGGTAAAATAGTTGACTATTTTGCCCCCCACTACGATATTGTAGCCCGCTTTCAGGGTGGCCCCAATGCTGGGCACACATTGTATATCGAAGGAAAGAAAATGGTGCTGCACCAAATTCCCTCCGGTATTTTTCACCAAAACAAAGTAAATATTATTGGTAATGGTGTGGTACTCGATCCTGTTACCTTAAAAAGAGAATGTGATGCAGTAGCCGCTCATGGTATAGATGTTCGTAAGAACCTTTTTATTGCTGATAAAACCAATATTATAGTACCTACACATAGGGCGCTTGATAAAGCTTCTGAGTTAGCTAAAGGCGAAAGTAAAATTGGTTCTACCCTAAAAGGTATTGGTCCTGCCTACATGGATAAAACTGGCCGAAATGCTTTACGGGTGGGCGATTTACTTGACAAAAGCTTTACTACGCAGTATATAAAGCTTCGGTTAAAGCATCAGAAATTGCTCGATAATTTTCACTTTATTGAAGATATTTCTGCTTGGGAAGAAGAATTTTTTGAAGCTATTGAATTCTTAAAAACCTTGAACGTTATCAATTGCGAATACTATATTAACAACCAAATAAAAGCGGGTAAAAAAGTATTGGCAGAAGGTGCCCAGGGAAGTATGTTGGATATTGATTTTGGTACTTTCCCTTTTGTTACCTCTTCCAATACCATTTCAGCCGGCGTATGTACGGGCCTAGGTATTTCCCCAAAACAAATAAATGAGGTAATGGGTGTTACCAAAGCCTATTGCACCCGAGTAGGTGGTGGCCCCTTTCCAACAGAATTAGCTGATGCTACAGGCGAAGAATTGAGAAAAATTGGTAGTGAATTTGGTGCCACAACAGGCCGCCCACGCCGTTGTGGATGGATGGATTTGGTAGCATTGAATTATACCTGTATGATTAATGGTGTAACACAGGTAATTATGACCAAAGCCGACGTATTAGATTCATTTGCTGAGCTAGAAATGTGTACAGATTATGGAATTAATGGTAAACAAAGCCGCGAAATTCCATTTCAATTGTCTAAATTGAAGATAGACCCTATTTATAAAAAGTTCAAAGGCTGGAACCAGGATACAAGTGCTATTAACAAGGCCGAAAATTTGCCTTCCGATATGATCAATTATATTGATTTTATAAATCAGTATATTGGTGTACCGGTAAAATTTGTATCAAATGGCCCAGGAAGAGAACAAATTATACATTTATAAAAATTTTTTTGGTAAATAATTTTTTGCGTGCAAATTTTACGCAACTAATCTTATTAGAATTATGGCAGAGAGATCTGATAAGGATAAAAAGTCCACTACCCCCAAGAGTGCATCAAAAAACACAGATGCAAAACCTTCTTCAAAATCTAAAAAGCAGATGGAAGAAGAGGATGATGATTTAGAAGATGATGAAGAGGATACCAAACCCGCTAAAAAATCTTCTGCGAAAGCCTCATCAAAAAAGTCTGATGATGATGAAGACGATGATGATGCAGATGTAGAAGATGATTGGGAGAAATCGGAAGAAGAAGACGATAGTTGGGATCCCGACTTTGATGAATTTGATATTCCAAAAAGTAAAGGGAAGAAACCTGCTGGCGGCGGTAAGAAAAAAGAAGAAGAAGAGGACGACTTTAAAATCGACGATGATTTTAAGGAGTTCGACTTATTCAATGACAAAGATAGTGGCTTCGACGACGACGAAGACGATGATTTCTAATACACAAGCTTTTGATACCAACGCGTATCCACATATAAAAGAACAGATACTTCACTGGGTAAACCAATTTAGTATCTGTTCATTTTTAGATAATCATCAATATCATCAACCAACGGTTGGTATTGAATGCTTAGCTGCCGCAGGTGCTGTTCGCATTTTTAATACCCATTTAAACGCTATTGATGCGCATATTCAAGAACAGAAAACTTGGTTATTCGGCCATTTAAATTATGAATGGAAAGCTACAACACCCGACCCAATTGGGTTTGCACCATTCTGTTTTTTTGAACCCGAAACAGTATTATACTTACAGCATGCGCAGCTTATTATTGAATCTATTACGTTAGCTCCATCAAAAGTTTTTGAAGCGATCATTGAAATACCTGTTTCTGCTCAAATAACTACTCAACAAATAACTATTGAGCAAACTGTTAATAGGGCTGAATATATAAACATCATCAACCAAATTCAAACACATATTCAAAGAGGTGATTGTTATGAATTGAATTATTGTATCGAATTTTTAGCCGATAACATCAGTTGTAATAGTTTACAGTTATACAAATCATTAAGCGAAATTTCTCCCGTACCCTTTGCCTGTTTTTATAAGCAAGAGAACGCCGCACTAATTTGCGCTAGTCCTGAACGCTATTTAAAAAAAACAGGGGATCAACTATTAACACAACCCATTAAAGGAACGATTCAAAGAAACCTAACCGATGCTACTGCAGATAATATATTGAAGGCAACGCTACAAAAAAGTGAGAAAGATAAAAGCGAAAATGTAATGGTGGTGGATATGGTGCGTAATGATTTAAGTAGGGTTTGTAAAGAAGGTAGTGTGAAAGTGGATGAATTGTTTGGCATATATAGTTATCCGCAAGTACACCAAATGATTTCTAGCATCACTGGTACTATTAAAGATCATATTCCTTTTAGTGAAATCATTGAAGCCACTTATCCAATGGGTAGCATGACTGGTGCGCCAAAAAATAGAGTAATGCAATTGATTAAGCAGTATGAACAAAGTCCAAGAGGATTATTTTCTGGAGCGGTTGGCTATATTAATCCGGCGGGCGATTTTGATTTTAATGTAGTCATTAGAAGTTTGTTTTATAATTCACAAACAAAAAAACTAAGGTATCTAGCAGGCAGTGGCATTACCATTTATAGCAATGCTGCTACCGAGTACGACGAATGTTTACTCAAAGCAAAAGCCCTTGCTAAAGTATTAGGAAACTGATTGATTCTTTTCAGCTATAAATGCTAAAATAGGTTCCCTACCCTGTTTCTTCTCCGCACTTGATATAAAATGCCTGGGCAAAAATTGCCAGGTTTGTGATAAGGTTTCAAAAAAGGCTTTGATATTTTTTTCTACTACAGCCGGTTTTTCTTTATCTGTTTTTGTAAACACAATGGAGAAAGGAATTTCCCATTTATCGAGCTGGGAGATAAATTCAAGGTCTATTTTTTGGGGGCTATGGCGGCTATCTATCAACACAAATACATTGGCTAAGTTTTCTCTTTTACGCAAATAATTCTCAATCATTTGTTCCCATCTTCTTCGGCTCGATTGTGAAACCTTAGCAAAACCATAACCAGGCAAATCAACCAGGTACCAATTTTCAAAGGCTTTATGGCTGCTATTGCTTTGTATCGTAAAATGATTAATGAGTTGTGTTTTACCCGGCGCAGAAGAAGTTTTAGCTAACTTATTATTTTTACAAAGCATATTAATCAACGACGACTTACCTACATTACTTCTACCAATAAAAGCATACTCTGGCCTATCTGGTTTAGGGCATTGTTTATAATCGGCATTTGAAATAAGATAAACTGCTTTGGTAATTTCCATTTAGCAAAAATACAAAAACGCCCCGACGCTTAGGCCGGGGCGTTTTGAATAGCTGATTTTATTATTAAAAAGCCGACCGAAGTGTAATGGAGAGGTTTCTGCCCGGAGCAGAAATACCGCTCGCAAAATAGCGGTAATTCAAATCGGTGATATTCTCCAACATGAGTTGTAAGGTTAGGTTTTTACTAAAATTATAACCAGCTCGGGCATTAATGGTAAACCAAGATGGCATACCATCTACTGTTGCATATTGGAGGTTATCTTCTCCGTTAGGATTATAATCGGCTATACGCTTCCAGCCATTAAACAAGCCATATACTGAGGCATTCCACTTATCACTAGTATGGGTTATGGCCATTCTTCCATAAA
>JBDKJW010000037.1:0-14892 GCA_039796395.1 Bacteroidota bacterium | reverse complement strand
TTGGTTTCGCCTAAACCAAGCATCACCCCTGTTTTGGTACGCATACCGCCTTTTTTCAAGGTTTCTAATACTTCTAAACTTCTGCGATACTTGGCTTGTATACGTACTTGCTTGGTAATACGCTCTATCAAAGTTTCTAAAGTAGTGGTAGGGTTCAGCGCCTTAACAGCCTTAATAGTATTATACCAAATAATAGAGCCTCCATCTTTCAACTCATCCCTATCTACACTGGTAAGTACGGCATGTTTTACTTTCATTAAGTGTATTGCTTCGGCCACTCTTTGTGGTTCATCAAAATCTACGGCTAATGGCCTGCCGGTAGCCACGGCACAAAAACCACAACTACGGGTACATATATTACCTAAGATCATGAAGGTAGCAGTACCTTCTCCCCAGCATTCGCCCATATTCGGACAATTACCGCTCTCACAAATAGTATGTAATTTATGGGTATCTACCAGTGAACGAACATGCTTATAGCTCTCGCCAATAGGTAATTTAACCCTTAACCAATTGGGTTTTTTAACACGTGAGCTTTCTAAATCTGTATCTGGTATTTTAGGAACAACCGGAAGTTCTTGCATCGTAGTCTCGCTTAATTAAAATACAAAGGTAGGCTACTTTCTTTTACCGAAAACGATGGCCGCATATGCATTGAAAAACAACTGTTTATCTTCATTTAATAACACCACAGGCATTTTCTTGGTATAATATTCGGCTTTTAAGCCAACTTCTAATGCCGATAGTACTTCATTGTACCTGCCATAATCGAATCTTAAAGCAGCCCTTGCATGAAAACCGGGTACATATTCCATTTCACTGAATCCTTTAAATAAACCACCCTTACCTAAAATAATGGTAGGATCTAAAAACAAATTTTCGTTTGCAGGTGAATATTTAATTTGTTCCCTAGCACCTGTAGATGGGTTTTGTATTTCAATATAATAGGGTTTTAGCATACCAATACTTAACCCGCCACCATAAATAGCAGATACGGCCACCCCATTTTTATTGCCTTTTCCACCAATTAGCTTCTGCTGGCCCAACCCAATATTGAACTTATAAAAATTATTTCGCTTCCCATAGATATAGTTAGATACAACGATAAAACCTTGCGATGCCGTTAGGGTTGGTACACGCTCTTCCTTTTTGTTCTTATGTTCTCCAAACTCAAGCCACCATAAATTGGTTTTAGTGATGGTTTTATATTTCCCCTTTTCATAAAAAAATCCCCAACCATCTGTATTTAATTTAATTCCAAAAGCGGATTGCTTTTGAAAAATCAATGCCCCCTCTTCTTCCTGCCTTATTAACTGATTGATCTTATCTCTTTTCTCGGCCTTTTTTTGCATGCGTTGTGTGGCCGACTCGGGCGTTGCCCTTTGCTGTGCCGAAAGGCCAACGATCTTTAGTAAACAAATAATCAAAAAAACTTTCTTCACTTCCATTGGTTTGATACATGTAAATTTAGTGCAAAATTGATGCAATGACTTCACAAATTATTTATAACGGCGATTTAAGAACCACAGCCACCCATTTACAAAGTGGCTCAATTATTGAAACCGATGCCCCAACCGATAACCAAGGTAAAGGAGAACGTTTTTCCCCTACCGATTTAGTGGCTACGGCCTTGGCTTCTTGTATGCTTACTACCATGGCTATTAAGGCACGTACCTTAAACATTGAACTCAATGGCACTAAGGCGGATGCTACCAAAATAATGGCAAGCGATCCACGCCGCATCGGTAAAATCGTTATCGTTATCGATTTTCCGCCAACACTTCAGCTCGATGATAAACAACGTGAAATATTAGAAAGAACGGCCCGTACTTGTCCGGTTGAACGTACTCTCCACCCCGATGTGGTGCTCGATTTTACATTTAATTGGTAAATGACTCAGGATTTAAGGATAGCGTTGCCTATAGCACAGTGTAAACATTTTTTAACACTACAATAGTTTTTTTCTAATTCAAGCAAAGCCTGCGTTTGCATTGCATTTTTTTGGGGTGCACCCGCCTTTTGCCATTGCCTTACCGTAATGTTTTCTTCGGGGGCTACTTCCAGTAAAATGGCTATTGCCCTTTCTTGCCAATCAGTTTTGTTATACACTAACCCATACGTGAAAATTAAGGGTACAATCACATTAATAACCAAGGTATCTTTTTTGGCTTGTCCAACCTGCTTCACCAATGAAGGAGCTAATTGATCAAAACAAAAATGTGTATCCCAATATGCAGCAGCCTGCATAGTTAGTATTTCGTTACATATTTCTCTATTACTTGGCCTAGTAAGTTCATTAAATACTGCGCTATGATGATATATCCAATTTACCAATTGTGCTACGCGCAGCGTGGGAAAACCAGCAGGACGCATTCTCAAAAAAACGGCCTGCGGTACGGCATAACCGATCCTGTATTTTTTTTGTAGAAAATCATAGGTAGATATAAGCGCATTAGGATATGAATCTTTAGCATTTGGGGGAAGCAATGCTAATAATCCCAGTAACCAGGCATTCAATTGATCGGGATCTTTGCTTAAACGGATTATTTGTTGAAAGCTAAGCGTATTCATGGCCGTTTCAAATGCAACTCCGTTAACTCGTCCGCCCATACTATGGGCAAACAAAGAAAGCGCAAGCATATTCCAATCTCCTTTTAATACATCTAATTTCTGCTTTAACTCAACCGCTTTTCTACTCAATCTTTCTACCGCTAATCTTTCTTGCCAAGATTCCCAAATTAAAGGGTTCAATTTTCCTAATAATTTTTCACAAGCAAATCCTTTTCGCTTCAACATCATTTGCGAAAAATTACGAAGCATAATTTTGGATACGAATGGCGCTAAATGCAAACAAGGGATAACCATACCATTCGCAGCTATTACGTCTCTATCGGGCTCCCAAACCACGTGCAAAATAATGGGTTGATATAAGGGGTCGTACTGGTGTTTATGTTGATACCAATCAGATGCTTTTTTATGTAGTTCAATATTACCAATCATTTTAATATTGTCTATAATAATAGAAGCAGCTGAAAAATCTGGACCTTGATTTACATTTAATAACCCAGTTCGTATTATTTGTAACGGCAATCCGTTGGTGGTTTGCAAATTTGTATTGGAGAAATAGCGATGCTGCCAAATAAAATGTAATAGCTGTTCATTCATACAAAAATTTTGAACAGATAAAATTAGTAGCTATAGCTATGCGGTAAATACCTGATTTTTTATCAACTATTTATTGTATGCAACAGTTGTACAACCTTACTTATGGGCAACCCCATTACATTATAAAAATCACCTTCAATGGAAGCTATCCCTACTACACCTATCCACTCTTGAATGGCGTAAGCACCTGCTTTATCATAAGGTTTATAGGCATCTACATAATGCTCAACCTGCGTTGAACTAAGTGTATGAAAACGTACAGTAGTAGTTTCTGCAAACTGATATTGTTCTTGGCTAGTTGGATCGTATGCAATAACACCTGTAATTACTTTATGTGCATTACCAGATAACTTAGTGAGCATAACAATCGCTTCATTTCTATCGGCTGGTTTATTCAATACTTCACCATTCAATACCACAATCGTATCAGCTGCTAAAATTATTCTCTCTCCTTTCTCCCCGCTAGCTTCCCCTCTATCCCTTTCTCCTCCCACCTTCTCTCTCACCGCTTCCATCTTCTGTTTCGCAATATGAATCGGAATTTCTTCAATAGGCATATCCATCGAAAAATTTTCTTCTGTAGGCACTACAATAATTTCAAATGGAATTTCGGCCCATTCTAATAGCATTTTTCTTCTGGGCGATTGGGAGGCTAAAATAATCTCTTTCATGAATTAGTGGTAGTATCTAAAAAATAACATCGACAAAATACCGGTAAGCATAATAAGTTTCACCCAGGTACTTAAGTGATGGAAATCTTGGCTTCTTTGCGCTTTAAATAATTTAGTTAATACATATAGTAAAGGGGCGATAATGCACAAAACACAATATAAAGCACTATGCCACCAGCCCATACCTAATGCATAAATTTGAAGCACTACTAACACACCTAGAAGTACAACTATCCAAACAGCTACAAATACTTTACTTACATTCACCCCCCAAACTATAGGCATGGTAGTACATCCATATCTACGATCGCCCTCCATATCTTCAATATCTTTAATTACTTCTCGCACCAAAGAAATTACAAAAGCAAATCCGGCATATAAGGCCGTAAGTCTAAAAAAGCGAACTCCCTGGTGTTCAACATGCCACAAATCAGACAGGTGCAAAGGATGTTTAGAAAAGAAAAGTATCCCAATTACCCAGGCAGTGAGTAAGGAGATCAGCACATTCCCAACTAATAATTTTTTCTTTAAATCGGTTGAATAAATCCATAAGGCAATGATAGCTATCATATTACCTAGTATCAAATGCCAGAAATCAGTTAATGGCAAAGCCAGATTGGTAAAGAATATTCCCGCCAAGCTGAGGGAAAGGTGCCAAAACATCACCCATCTTCTTTTAATTACCCGATTCACCACTACTTTGGTAGGTTTATTTATTTCATCAATATTCTGATCAAAATAATCATTGATGATATAACCACCGGCAGCAATACAAACAGAAGCCGCAATTAAAAAAAACAAATGCAATCTTTCAACTGAATTATCATGTGGGTAAATACGTTCATAAATACACCATTCAAACAATAGTTGGGTGATAATGATAAATATCAAGTTCGGAAAGCGTACTAATCTTAAAAAAGCCAGAAAGAGTTTCACAATGCTAAATTATGCTGCAAGATAATAAGCGCTGAGCATGTAGCACAGCTTACTGTGCACGAATACTAAAATCTTCATTCCAAGTACCTTGGGTACGCATGATTTTTTCAATGATATCACGAGCAGCCCCCTCACCCCCTTTATAGGTGGAAATATATTGTGCAATGTTTTTAACGTCGATAGCAGCATCTGCTGGTGTTGCCGCTAAGCCTACAGCACGCATACAGTTTACATCAGGCACATCATCGCCCATATACATTGTATCTTCAAGCGCTATTTTTTTCTCCGTTAAAAGCTGCATTAACAAGGCTAATTTATCTGTAATCCGCATATGAATAGAACGAATACCTAATTTGTATAATCGTTCTTCCACCTCTATTGAATCGCCACCCGAAATAATTATCACTTCATAACCTTTCTTCACCGCCAACTGCAAGGCATACCCATCTTTAATGCTCATACGCCTAGCCATTAAGCCACCCGGCATTACGAGTAATGTACCATCGGTAAGTACACCATCTACATCGAATATGAGGCATTTGATATGTTCCATAAGTTAGGAATTAGGAATTAAGAGTTATGAGCGAAAATTCTACTGTCCACGGTCTACCGTCTACCGTCTACCCCTGATTATCTCTCCACTCATATACCCAAGCACTTTGGATCATTTCTAAATGTCCTTCTGTACTCTGTTCCTTTGTTCCAACGAAGCCGGGAATTTGTAAGATCCATTCTAAAAGGTCTGTAAAACGTATACGATAAATTTTAGCTTCGCTAAAATCATCGCCAAAACGTTCATATAATTTCATGGCAATATCTTCATGATCATTCCAATAAATGGGTGGTTCAAAATGTGTACTCATACGTTATTTATTCTCCTAAAAACTGTGTTTGATCGGGTAAAGTTATATGTATATCTCCACTCCCATTCTGCAATACGCACTGGCAACCTAATCGCGAGTTAATACGTGGGTTTACTGCCCTGTCGATAAAGTCTTCCTCACGGTCGCTTAGTTCTTCTACATAATCCATGCCTTTATCAATATAAAGATGACAAGTGCTACATGCGCAAACCGCACCACAGTTATGATGTAACTCAATTCCATTATCTAAACAAACTTCTAATAAACTCTGGTTGGGGGCAATATTGGGTAACACTTGCGTCTCTCTACCCTTCTCCTCAAACTGTATATGAATATTGTACATAACTGATAATATGGGCGCAAAAGTACCCTAAAAAAGCATCGGTAATATTCCATTTTTTGGAAATTTATCCCTTCAAGGAAAAAATTGAATAAAGTGGATACACCTACTTATATGAAAATCAATGATATACAATTATAAAAGGTATTGGTACGGTTATGGGATATTGCTATCAAACTACATTATGAAAGCCTCATCCCTATACCTCAAAACTGCTATTATCATTGCTTTGGCAATGGTTGTTTTAGCAGCATGTCAGAAAAAAATCGAATCCGACCCGGCAAGCACAAACAATAATGTTCCGAATGGTAAAATTTCACCCGAAGGTTTCAATTTTGCTACAGAAAAAAGGGTTACTGTTAACCTTAGTTTACTCACCAATAATAATAGTGCCCTTACCAGTGTACCTGTAACCATTTATGGGCTCGGACAAACAGAGCTCACAACGGCATTATTTTCGGGTGTATGTGATATGAATGGTAAATTATCAACCATACTTTCTATCCCAGCTGGTATCGATACGCTGATAATAGATCCAGTATATCCGGGTTTATTGAGAAGGGCAAAGGCAGTGATAAGAAATGAAGCGGTAAATGCTATTATAGGTGGTTCCGAAGGATACCTGGGTAATATTGTAGGATCTATGGAAGAATCAAAACCTATCCAATTATCAGAAGGAACTTTTAGATCTAATGATTTAAATGGGGTTTCTACTAGAACTAGTTTTTCTTATGTAACAAAGTATGATGGTAGTGGTAGGCCTACAGAATTAGCTACCTCCGATGTTATTAGCAGTGAAATGCTGAAAACAATTAGCAATTCATTACCTGAAAGAGATGTAAGGTTGCACCATCCTGAATATTTAGAGAGTAGAGCCGAACCCAATATTGTAGTTGATAAGGATGCAGATGTATGGATTACTTTTGTTTCTGAAGGTGCAGGTTATATGAATTCCATCGGATTCTATACATACCCTACCGGCAGACCGCCAACCGCTTTGGCAGATATTACAGACATAAAATTTATTTTTCCAAATGCAAGTTTAAAAGGAAGTAATGGCACTATGCTTTCTGGGGATAAAGTAAAAATAGGCAGGTTCACTGCGGGTACTACAATTGGTTTCGTTTTGTTTGCAAATGGTTGGACTGGAAGAGATGTTGATATAACACGTACGGCCTATTTCACCAATCAAAATTTAAATCCGGAGCGCGACGCTAATCTCAAACGACATACCGTTTTATTGGAGTACAACGATAGATTTTTAATTGGCTTTGAAGACCTTAACCGAGAAACTGGTAGTGATAATGATTTTAATGATGCCATTTTTTATGCATCCACCAACCCAATTGATGCAATTTCAAGAGCAGGCGTTGCTGTAGCCGATATTCCAACAGATACAGACGGAGATGGAATTTATGATGATGTAGACCAATACCCAACCGATGCCTCCCGTGCCTATATAAACTACTATCCAACAAAAACTACCTGGGCAACAATGGCGTTTGAAGACCAATGGCCAATTGCAGGCGACTATGATATGAACGATTTGGTAGTGAATTATCAATATGCATGGGTAACCAATGCCAGCAATCAGGTTGTAGAATTATTTGGAAATTTCGCACCAGTTGCAAGTGGCGCTTCTTTCGCAAATGGGCTTGGTATTCAGTTTCCTTTTGCCCCATCTGCAGTAGCAAGTGTAACAGGCCAGCGGCATACCGAAAACTATATCCAACTTTCTTCCAATGGTACAGAGAGTAATCAAACGAATGCCGTTATCATTCCTTTTGATAACCATAGAAGCATTATAAATAATGTTGGTGGCGCTTTTTTTATAAATACCAAAATGGATATGCCTAAAATAACTGGCGATACAGTAAAAGTTAGGGTAAATTTTACAAACCCATTGTCGATAGCCAGTTTTGGTTCCGCTCCATTTAATCCATTCCTTATCTCCGATTTAAGACGAGGTTATGAAGTGCATCTTCCCATGCAACGGGCTACTAATCTGGCAGATATTACGCAGTTTGGTAAAGGCGTAGATGCCACAAACCCATCATCGAATATATATTATGTTACTAAAGAAAATTACCCATGGGGCCTAAACTTCACGAGCACATTTATTTACCCTTCAGAACAAAATTCAATCGCAAATGGTTACCCAAATTTCTTAAAATGGGCAGCCTCCAATGGCACTCAATTTACTGATTGGTTTACAAGTACTGCCACGGGCTACCGAAACACAAGTTTACTCTATACAAAATAGCAGGTAAATTCATTCACAAGAAATTCACATTCTTTTTTTTCATTTTTACAAATTTGATAAAACCCTTTACCATAAAGGGTTTTATCAGTTTTACAAACTACTTTGTACCCCCTACAAACGCACTTGTATTTTGCGGAAAAACACAAATTGGTATAAGTGGCTATTCTAATTTTGATGTATGACAACACGCAGTTATAATCAAAAAGTAATAACCATGATACGCATCCTAGTTATTTCCGCTATAGTAGCAATTATACTTGCTTCTTGTAGCAAAAGAATTGAACAAGACGCGTCATTCATAGCAACTACCGCTAAAATTGCACCGGATGGTTTTTTATTTAACTCATCGCGTACCATTCATTTCACCATTCATGTACAATCAGTTGCAGGCCATTCATTAACGGGTGTTCCCATAGCTATTTACCAATATAAAAATGAACAAATAGGCAAAGAAATATTTCGAGGTTTTTCTGGTAACAACGGAATAGTAACTGGCACATTTCAATTAACCCAGCTTGTTGATTCAGTAGTTATTGATCCGGCCTACATTGGTTTAGTACGTAATGCAATAGCAGTCATCAACAATAATAGTATTAATTGTACCATCGGTGGTACGCATGTTTATAGCGGCAGTATTATAGGAGCTGTAAAAACAGATCAAGCCACCAATACTAGCAGTGAAACTATACGATCAAACGATATCAATGGGGTATTTACAAACACAATATTTAGCTATTTAAGTAAATATGATGCAGATGGCCGACCAACTGCCTTATCTACCAGTGATATTATTACAGACGAAATGCTAGCTGCTATTAATGCAGCATTACCTGAAGTAACTGATCTACGTAAATCTAATCCACAGTTTTTAACGAATACGGCAACTTCAAATATAGTAGTTACGAAAGATGCTGAAGTATGGATCACTTTTGTATCTGAAGGTGCCGGGTATAGAAACTCCGTTGGCTTTTATAGTTACCCAACAAACGCGCCCCCAAAATCTTTGGCCGATATAAAACAAATAAGTTTTGCATTCCCAAACACTAGCTTTAAAGGTAGCAATGGGTCGATGATATCGGGTGATAAAATTAGTTTAGGAAAATTTACAGGTGGCACAACCATTGGCATGGTGTTATTTGCGAATGGATGGAATGGCAAAGAAGTGAATATAAGAAACACGGCCTATTTTACTGATTACGCATTAAACCCTGAAAAAACGCCTGAGCTACAGCGACATAGTGTTTTATTAAAGTACAAAGACACTTACATGATCGCTTTCGAAGATTTAGATAGAAGTAGTAGCGGCTGCGATCAGGATTTTAATGATTTAGTAATTTATGCTTCTGCAAACCCGATCAATAATATTTCAAATGATGGGGTAATATCCATTGATCCTCCTAAAGATACTGATGGAGATGGCGTTACAGACAATGTAGATCAATTCCCAACCGATAGAGCGCGCGCCTTCATCAATTACTATCCTGCAAAAGAAAGTTGGAGCACAATAGCTTTTGAAGATAATTGGCCCGTTGCAGGCGATTATGATTTGAATGATGTAGTCATAAATTATAATTATGCTTGGGTAACTAATGCCAGCAATAACGTAGTTGAAATGTTTGCAAATTTTCAGCCTTTAGCAAATGGCGCTTCATTCCAAAACGGTTTTGGCATACAGTTTCCATTTAGCAGTAGCGCTGTTTCATCTGTAACTGGGGGTTCTACAACAGCCAACTATATCAACTTCAATAGCAATGGTACTGAAGCAGGGCAATCAAATGCAGTAATCATTCCTTTCGATAATATGCGCTCAATTTTGAATAATACGAATGGAGCATTCTTTGTAAATACAGATATGGCATTACCTAGAGTAAATGGCACACAAGTGAATATGAAAATCACTTTTACAAGTCCAATAGCAATAGCAAACTTTACAAGTGTTCCCTTTAACCCGTTTATTATTAGTGACCTAAGAAGGGGGTATGAAATTCATTTACCCGGACAAATACCCACATCACTTGCTGATAAAACTTTATTGGGGCAGGGTATAGATGCAACCAATATAACAACAGGCGTATACTATGTTACAAAACAAAATTATCCCTGGGCTATTAATTTTACCACCCCATTCGTATACCCAATTGAGAGAAGCTCTATTGCCGATGCATATCCCTATTTCTTAAAATGGGCTGCCTCTTCCGGAACCCAATATGCTGATTGGTTTTTAAATACTGGCACAGGATATAGAAATACAAATTTATTATACACGAAATAGTAATCCCCCACTTTTGAACAACAGCTGCGCCCGTTGAAAAACGGGCGCTTATTTTTTAGCTTGATATATGTCTAGAATACTTTTTGTACAGGCATTATACAATTCAAGCAAAACTGCATCATCACCTATAGCTGTTCGATGTTTTTCAATCGTATGCATATTTCCTCTGAAAGCCGGACCAGCCTGTAAGCTTGCAGGCGAAGCATGTTGTATAGCTTTTGCTGCATTTTCAATAAGCGGGTAGAATAAAGCAAAATCAATGCTATGCTTTTTACAATAAGCTGCAGCCAGCGAATACAAATGATTGGTAAAATTGGTTGTGAGTGCAGCCGCAACATGCATATGCAAACGTTTTGTATCGTTGGCCTCAATAATATCTGTTGTAATAATACTCGCAATAGCCCTTATATGATCTAAAGCAATTTTATTAGACGCATCTATAGCAACCGTAATATCACCAAAATCAGGCAATGTTTTGCGAATCATTTTAATGGGCCATAACACACCATAGTTGGTACTTGTATTTGCCAATGCCTGTATTGAAATAGTACCGGCAGTGTGTATCACTAGTTTATTGGGCAATACCAATTGTTCAGCTACCTTTTCAATGGCTTCATCTGCCAACGCCATAATATACATATCTGCCTCAGTTGAAATAGCTGTAATTGAGTTTGTAAAACCACAACCTGCTTCTTTTGCTAATAATTCGGCCGATGCAATGGTTCTACTATACACTTGAACAACGGTATACTTATTCGCTAATAATACTTTTGTGAAAACAGTAGCCATATGGCCAGCGCCTATCATTACAACCTGCATATCTTTGAATTATGAAAATGAAATTAACGCAAAGGATGCTTATTGGCTACTACCGAACAAAATTTCGTACCATAGGCATGGTATCACCTAAAAAAGCGGCTTCCCTTGCCTTTGATCTTTTCTGTACCCCTTTAAAATCAGGAAAAATTCCGAAAATTCCTCCCGTATTTGCAAAAGCTGAATCAATTTCTTTCAAATACAAACAACATACGGTTCGGGGTTTTAGATGGAAGGCTGAGCCAGGTGCTCAGAAAGTACTCATTGCGCATGGTTTTAGTAGCTATGCATATAAGTTTGAGAAATATGTTTTGGCTTTACAAAAAAACGGATTCGAAGTATTGGCCTTCGATGCTCCGGCACATGGCAATAGTGATGGTGAAAGAATCAATGCATTGATTTATAGAGATTGTATACTCCAAATTGATAAAAAATTTGGTGGACTTTACGCAATTATTGCACACTCATTAGGTGGTTTTGCAGCTAGTTTAGCGATAGAAAAATTAAATAATCAAGAAAAGAGAAAACTAGTATTAATTGCTCCAGCTACGGAAACAAAAACAGCTTTGGCCCAGTTTAACGATATGATGAGGCTACATGAAGCCATACAGCTTGAGCTTATTCATATGATTGAAAAGCTAGCCAACGAACCGCTGAGTTATTTCTCAAGCGTGAGGGCCGTTAATAATATAAATACCCCAACCCTATGGTTGCATGATCTGGAAGATAAGATTTGCCCGTATAAAGACACAGCAGCCATTCGATCAAAACCACCTAAGCACCTTCAGTTTATTACTACGGAGGGATTAGGGCATAATAAAATATATAGAGACCCTAAGATTATGAAAAGGATTATTGATTTTATAAGTTCAATTCCTACGCAGGCTAATTAACCCTTTTGGGGGCTGAAATAGGGCTATTTTTTGCATTTTCCTGCTTTAGCCTAATATTGCATGAAATTGAGACCCCGGAAAGTATAGTACATGGCAAAAAACTTATTGATTGTTGAGTCGCCCGCAAAGGCAAAAACCATTGAGAAAATTCTTGGAAAAGAATTTGAAGTGAAGAGTTGTTATGGCCATATCCGCGACTTAGAAAAGGATGATATGGGTATTGATGTTAATAATCAATACCAGCCTCGCTATAAGGTTCCCGAAGAAAAAGAACGCGTAGTTAAAGAACTTAAATCTCTCGCTAAAAAAGCCGATGAAGTATGGCTGGCCTCGGATGAGGACCGTGAAGGAGAAAGTATTAGCTGGCATTTGGCTGAGGTATTGGGTTTAGACCCAAAGGAAACAAAGCGTATTGTATTCCATGAAATTACGGCTCCGGCCATTAAAAAAGCCGTAGATAATCCGCGCCGAATTAATATGAACCTGGTGAATGCCCAACAGGCACGCCGGGTATTAGATAGATTAGTGGGTTTTGAATTAAGCCCGGTATTATGGCGCAAAATTGGTATGCAACGTAGCCTTAGCGCAGGGCGTGTACAAAGTGTAGCCGTCCGTTTAATTGTTGAGCGAGAGCGTGAAATCAATCAATTTATTCCTGAAAGTAGTTTTAAAATTGAGGCACGTTTTAGCGCCCCAGATATAACAGGTAAGCAAGTAATTTTTAAAGCCGATGGTCCATCTAAACTAGCCACAAACAAAGAAGCTGAAGCTTTTTTAAAAAGTTGTACAGGGGCAAATTATACCATTGAAGAAGTACAGGTAAAACCTTCAAAACGTACGCCTGCAGCACCTTTCACCACTTCTACCTTACAACAAGAAGCTTCTCGAAAAATGGGATATGGGGTGAGCAAAACCATGCTATTAGCCCAAAAATTATATGAAAGTGGTAAGATCACTTATATGCGTACAGATAGTATTAGCTTAAGTGAAACTGCATTAGAAGATATTAGTAAAGAAATTGGCCGCAGTTATGGTAATGAGTACCACCAACCCCGCAAATTCAAAAATAAAAACGAGAGTGCACAAGAAGCACACGAAGCCATTCGTCCTACTTATATGAGTAATCATACAGTAGATGATCCAGAGCTTAAAAAATTATATGAATTGATTTGGAAAAGAACTATCGCTTCTCAAATGAGTGATGCAATCTTTGAAAAAACAACAGCTAAAATTTCTATCAGTACAAATACAGATACCTTAACTGCCAATGGTGAAGTAATGCAGTTTGATGGATTTTTGAAAGTATATATGGAGGGAAGAGATGAGGAAGATGAAGATAACAATGAAGGCATATTACCCCCCTTAAAAAAGGGTGATAAGCCAGTATTTGAGGGCATGACGGCTTCCGAGAAATTCAGCAGAGCTGCAGCAAGATATACAGAAGCTTCCTTGGTAAAGAAATTAGAGGAATTAGGTATTGGCCGACCCTCAACTTATGCCCCTACTATTTCTACTATTATCAAGAGAAATTATGTAGAGAAAAGAGATAAGGAGGGCACAAAAAGAGAAGCGGTAATACTGCAACTCAATAAGAAGAACGAGATAGAAAAAGAGATTGTTCAAGAAAATACTGGCGCAGAAAAAAGTAAATTATTCCCCACTGATTTGGGTATGGTAGTTACTGATTTTTTGAAACAACATTTTCAAAAAGTGATGGATTTTGGCTTCACAGCCCGCATTGAGCAAGAGTTTGATGAAATTGCCGATGGTAAAATGAAGTGGAGTAATATGATTGATGGCTTCTATAAACCCTTTCATGATACTATTGAACATACCCTCGAAAATGCAGAACGCGCCAAAGGAGAAAGAGAATTGGGTATGGACGAAGCTACCGGTAAAAAAGTGATTGCCCGCATGGGCAGGTATGGCCCCATGGTACAAATTGGGGATAGCACTGATGAAAATGATAAACCTCGTTTTGCAAAGTTAAAACCATCACAGAGTATTGAAACCATCAGCTTCGATGAAGCGATGCAATTGTTTACCCTTCCAAGAACTGTTGGTGAATACGAGGGACAAGAACTATCGGTTAATGTAGGCAGATTTGGCCCTTATATTAAATTAGGTGAACAATTTATTTCCATTCCAAAAGGAGAAGATTTACATGAAATGGAATTGGATCGAGCCATTCAACTAATCAAAGAAAAACAAGAGGCCGATGCACCTGTTGCTTATTATAATGAGTTACCCGTTACCAAAGGAAAAGGAAGATTTGGCCCCTTTATTAAATGGAACGACTTATTCATCAATATTCCCCGTGCGTACAATTTTGATGCGCTTACGCAACAAGATATTAATGAGCTGATTGAAAAGAAATTGGATAAAGAAGCCAATCGTTTTATTAAACAATGGCCATCAGAAAAAATTGCTATTGAAAATGGAATGCGATTTGCGATTCGAGAAGGAGGACGAACTGTAGGAGCCGGCGTTGTTTCAAATATTTTAAAATAAGTAAAAACAAAAAAGCTGTAGCAAAGCAACCAACTTTTGTGGTTGTAGTTGTAGTTGCTTTGCTACAACCCCAACCACAAAAGTGACTTTTTGTGGTAGCGTAGCAACCAAGCATACCTGCTAGGCAAACTTTGACCTTTGCTTTGACAAAGGTCAAAGTGA
>JBDKJW010000036.1:0-15140 GCA_039796395.1 Bacteroidota bacterium | reverse complement strand
GCATGATTCAAATAAGCACTTTTAATAAAGCGATTGTTTACAAAAAAATATTGATCGCCCCTAGTTTTACGCGCTGTTTCGGGCTTGCCAATAAATCCGCTAATCGTTAAATAATCTGTTTTCTCGTTTACGGGCACCAACTTAGCAGTGTAAGTGCTTCCTAAAATTTGTACGGTACGTTGTTTATGATTGCCGGCCTCTAAATGAAATAGTTCTTCTCCATTAGCACGCAAAGAAAAAAATATACCGGGGAAAGCCATCGCCACACGAATAAACTCATCTACTATATGCCGCATTTCCGCAGCATTACTTTTTAAGAAATTTCTACGGGCTGGCACATTGAAGAATAAATTCTTCATGCTGATGTTAGTCCCCACTTCAGCTGCGCAAGGCAGCTGACTAACCACCTTGCTATTTTCAATATCAATATGAGTGCCTAGTTCATCTTTGGCTCTTTTTGTTTTGAGCGTTACCTGCGCAACAGCTGCAATCGAAGCCAATGCTTCTCCTCTAAAACCCATGGTTTTGATGCGAAACAAATCTTCGATATCCCTGATTTTACTGGTGGCATGTCGCTCAAATGCCATACGGGCATCGGTTTCGCTCATGCCTTTCCCATTATCTATCACCTGTACCAAGGCTTTACCGGCATCATTAATAATGAGCTGAATTCGGGTGGCCCCTGCATCTACAGCATTTTCTAAAAGTTCTTTCACCGCACTGGCAGGCCGCTGAATTACTTCTCCTGCCGCAATTTGGTTGGCTATATTATCGGGTAATAATTGTATGATGTCTTGCACGCTATTTCAATAAAAGTTTGTAAAAATACGGCTCAAGCGCCGTTCTGCCCATACCGATCCCCTAAATTTGCCGCAAATAGAAAATATGAGTCCTAACGCTGCTATAGAAAAAATAAAACGCTCATTTGTTCCAACCGATTTTGTAGTGACAGATTGGCTAAGCCTGGAACCCTTCTTCAAAACCCTATTAGAGCGCCCCATTAATAGTAAAACCGATTTAGAACAATGGTTGCTCGATATGAGTGAGCTAGAAGCAATTGTAAGTGAAGATGCTTGTTGGCGACAAATTCGCATGACCTGCGATACTACCAATAAATCACTCGAAGAGGCATTTACTTATTTCTGCATGGAAATACAACCCCAACTGCATCCCTATGCCGATTTGTTGAATAAAAAATTGATCGATTGCCCATTCACATCCGAATTAGATCAGGCATTATACCATACTTATTTGCGTTCGGTGAAAAAAAGTATTGAACTTTTTCGCGAAGCCAATATCCCTATTCAAGCAGAACTAAGTGTATTGCAACAACAGTATGGCGCTATTGCAGGTAAAATGACGATCGAAGTAAATGGAGAAGAATTTACGCTACAACAAGCGGGTAAATTTTTAGAGAGTGAAGATAGAAAGCTGCGCGAAGAAGTATACCGAAAAATTCAAGATCGCCGATTGTTAGATGCAACAGCTATGCATGAGTTGTACAGCACTTTAATTGCAAAGCGACAAGAAGTTGCTACAAATGCAGGCTTCGAAAATTATAGAGATTATAAATTTAAAGAACTCGGTCGCTTCGATTATAATAAAGAAGATTGCTTTCAATTTCATGAAGCAGTGAAGCAACATGTGTTGCCATTGGTGAATGATATTTATAAAAAGAAGAAAGAAAAATTGGGCTTGGATACACTACGCCCTTGGGATACCGAAGCAGAACCCGCTGGTACCAAGCCTTTGAAGCCATTTACAGATGGCAATGATTTGTATGAAAAATCAGTTGCATGTTTTGAACAACTCAATCCATTCTTTGCCGATTGCTTGCGTAAAATGAAAGAACTCAATCATTTTGATTTAGAAAGTAGAAAAGGTAAAGCACCGGGAGGGTATAATTGTCCGCTTGCCGAAAGTGGTGCTCCCTTTATTTTTATGAATGCTGCTTCACAAATGAGTGATGTAACTACGATGGTACATGAGGGTGGCCACGCCGTGCATTCTTTTCTCGCTCATCCTTTATCATTGAGTGCTTTTAAAGAGTATCCGATGGAAATTGCAGAAGTGGCAAGCATGGCGATGGAATTATTTAGCATGGATTATTGGCATAGCTTTTTTGATCATGAAGAAGAGTTGCAGCGTGCTAAAGAACATCAATTAGAAAGAATAATTACTATTTTTCCTTGGATTGCTATCATCGATAAATTTCAACATTGGGTATACGAAAACCCAACACATACAGTTGAAGAAAGAACTGCAAATTGGTTAGCCATACTCAACGAGTTCTCTACCGATGCTATTGATTATAGTGGGTTGGAAAACTATAGAGCCATTGGTTGGCAAAGGCAATTGCATTTATTTGAAGTGCCATTTTATTATATAGAGTATGGAATTGCACAATTAGGCGCCATTGGTTTATGGATGCAGTTTAAGCAAGATAAAAATGCGGCATTGGAAAATTATATGAAGGCATTGAGTTTAGGTGGAACAAAAACATTGCCTGAGTTATATGCTGCTGCTGGGTTGGAATTTAACCTTACACCGGATTATATTAAGAGATTGATGGAGTTTGTGAAAGGAGAGTTATAGGATACGGGATACGGGATAAAGTTCGGCAGTAAAATAAAGTTTAAAACTCGCAACTCGCATCCCGCAACTCGTATTTTATTTATTCGGGTTTCCTCCTGGTCTCGGCCTTGGGTTATTACCCCTAGGTGGGTTATTTCTTCCCTGTTGAGGGCCACCACGTTGATCTCTAGGGTCTCTTTGCGGGCCACGAGGCTGTTGTTGGTTACGCTGCTGATCGCGCTTACGGCGCTCATTTTTTTCAAGGGTTTTGAGGCTAATTTGTCCAACAAGTTCTACAAAAGCAGGTTCTGCCTCTGTTTGCTTTTTATTGATGATTTCTACAGCTTGTAATTCTTCTACTTTTTGTCCCTGCTGATTCATGCGCTTAATTTCTTTCACACGCTGAATAGTAAGCGGGTAATGCTTGCTATTATTTGGAAGGGTATACCACATCAGGTTTTTGAAGATATCTTTCTTAATTAAGAAAGCGGTACCCATTGCAGTATCTAGTGTATCTGCATAATCCGGAAAATGTTGAAGTGCATCTAAATAGGTATCAAGCTCATAATTCAAACAACATTTTAAACGGCCACATTGTCCGCTTAGTTTGGTTTGATTAATTGATAAATTTTGATAACGCGCTGCAGTGGTGTTTACACTTTTAAAATCATTGAGCCAAGTGCTGCAACATAGTTCACGGCCGCAACTGCCGATACCACCTACTTTTGCGGCTTCCTGACGAATACCAATTTGGCGCATTTCAACTTTTACTTTGAAATCGCCAGCAAATATTTTAATAAGTTCACGAAAATCTACCCGATCATCTGCTGTGTAAAAGAAAGTAGCTTTTTTACCATCGGCCTGTACTTCAATTTCACTCAGCTTCATTTGTAAGTTCAATGTACGTGCAACAGCCCTACTTCTGGCCAACATTTCTTTTTCTCTACTCTTACTAATCTGGAAACTTTCAATATCTCTTTCGGAACTTCTACGAAGAATTTTTTTCATTTCAGAACTAAATTCATTTACCCCTTTTTTCTTGAGTTGTAAACGCACCAATTCACCGGTAAGGCTTACTTCACCTACATCAAAACCACTTACTCCTTCAACAGTAACATATTCACCCTTCTCAAAAAATTGTAGGGTGGGGTTGCGGAAGAACTCTTTTCTACTTCCTTGTTTAAAGCTTACCTCTACCACTTTGCAATTGCTTTCGGGGTCGCTAAAAGGCAAATTCATCAGCCAATCGTGTACATTGAGGCGGTTACAACCACCTGTACTGCATCCACCATTACTTTTACAACCGTTGGGTTTACCCGTTCCACAAGATCCACAGCCCATATATATAACGATAATAGAGTTAAACTAAGTAGTCAAAAATACAGTTTTGTTCTGAATGATATGGTATAGTTTGATGCTAAGGGCCTGAAACAGCATTTTACCGTTGGCATTGCGCTCTATATAATAAGCCGCTTTATCCAATTCTTCAATAATAGCTTCTTGCTGACTAACAGACGCAATTTTATTAAGTCGATTGGCAAAATCCTTCTCTGCAGTACCATGATTTACGGCATCTTCTCCTAAAACGCGCATCCGAATACTCAATTCAAGTAAATGATTGAAATAACGCAGAAATTGTTTCTGCTTCTCCCTACCCAGCGTGCTTATTTCATCGCTAAACTTTACTTGCGCAGCCGGACCTGTTTTTAAAATGGCATTCAACCAATCACGCAAAAGACTTTGCCAGTCTTCATCGGCATGTTGTAATTGTTGCAATGCTTCGCGATAGTTACCTTCTGCAATGGCGGCAATTTGTTTTGCTTTTTGTGTATCTGCGCCAGCGCGCGTAATCAATGCTTCTTCAATATCTGTATCGGAAAGAGCTGGTATGCGTACTAATTGGCACCTGCTCAAAATAGTAGGTAATATAGCTTCCTCGCTTTCTGCTACTAATAAAAAAATAGTATTAGCCGGTGGCTCTTCAATGAGTTTGAGGAGTTTATTTCCTTCCTTTCCCAGGTATTCTGGCATCCAAAGCAGGAGTACTTTGTATTTGCTTTCAAAGCTCTTCAAACTCAATTCATGAATAATGCGATTACATTCTTCTGCAGTAATATTGCCTTGTTTGTTTTCGGCATTAATACTTTGTAACCAATCATAAGCATTGCCATAAGGATATTGTTGGATAAACTCACGCCACTCAGCAATATAATCGGTACTAACGGGTTTATCTCCCGCTTTGCGCGGAATAACCGGATAGCTAAAATGTAAATCGGGGTGAATGAGTTGATTCGCTCGCTGGTAGGCAGCTTGATCAGCTATTTTTTCAGGAGCTATAAAACCTGCTGCAGGTGCTAGCGCCGTCATCCCCCCAAATAAATCTTCTACAACAGGCGCATCGGTAGGTAAGCTCACCAAATATTGAGCGAATGCCAATGCCAATGGCAAGCCACCTGCGCCTTCTTTGGCAACAAAGATTAAAGCATGACTAATACGATTGTGCTCCACCATTTCAGCAAGGTGCTGCTTGGTAGGGCCTTGGCCAATTACATCAGAAAAAAGCACAGGAATTACTTTACGAATTTCAAAATATCTTCGCTATCGGGTGTTACTTTACTTGGGAAATATTGAATGAGTTTTCCATTTTCGTCTAGTAAGAATTTTCCAAAATTCCATTTGATGTCGGCATCCAACACACCATTCTCTGCTTTAGAAGTAAGCCATTTAAAAATAGGCGCCATATCATCTCCCTTTACACTTACTTTACTAGCTAAAGGAAAGTTTACACCATAATTTTTTTTGCAAAAACTTTGAATTTCTTCGTCGGCATCAGGCTCTTGTCCGCCAAAATTATTAGCCGGGAAACCAATGATTACTAATTTGTCTTTATACTGGTCATATACTTTTTGTAATGCTTCGTATTGAGGGGTATAACCACATTTAGAAGCTGTATTCACTACCAATATTTTTTTGCCTTTGAAAGAAGCAAAATCAATGGTTTTGCCATCGATACCTTTTACTTTAAAACCATGGATGGTATTAGTACCCGGTAAGGTAAAAGCGCAAAGTGCAGAAATAAATAATAAGCTTAGGAATTTCATCTTGAATAAATTTTGATAAAGGTAACAGCTAAAATCTACAATCTTCAGTCTTCAATCTGGGAAAATCAATTGAATTCGCTTATGTAAACCAGATTGAAGATTCTAGATTGAAGATTTACTACGGTCTACGGTCTATCGTCTATGGTCTACTGCCTAAAGCGTATACGCCGCCGCCACAATACTCAACTGAGTGCCGGGAACAGATAGAATGGCTTGTCCACAAGCTTCGAGGGTAGCGCCCGTGGTAATTACATCGTCTATTAATAGAATATGTTTACCCCCAATGCTTTCAGGATGGCTAACATGAAATATATTTTTCATGTTCTCCCATCTATTGGCTCTGTTTTTGTGGGTTTGGGTTTTAGAGTCTACCAGGCGAATGATGGCGTTTTGAAGTATTGGTTTTGGCCATTTTTTGTGGATTCCTTGAGCAATAATTTGCGCTTGATTATAACCTCTAGTATATTCTTTTTTAGGATGAAGGGGCAAAGGAATAATTGCATCAATATTTGAGAATCTTTCTGAGCTTGCAAGTGCTTTACCGAGTTCTTTACCTAAAAAAATACCTGCTTCTATATTGTTTTTATACTTGAGTGCAATCAGTAATTGTTGTATTAAACCATGTTTATTGAAATAGTATAATGCGCCTGCATGTGTGATCGATAGTCTACCCCAGAAAATTTTTTCAACGTTATTGTTATAACTATCTATAAAATATGTTGTTGGTAATGAAATTTTACAGCGTGCACAAATCACTTCTTTTGTACCAATAAAATCGGCCGCACACCCTAAGCAATAATGCGGAAAAAATAAATCACGAAAAGCAGTAGCGGTTCTTAAAAGCATACTGCAAGTTGCATGAGTAACAATTCATTTTATTAGGTATTAAGCGCAATAAAAAAACTTTTTTCACGGTGAGTAAAGTCAGTAAGCCAGTCCATAAGAAAGTCCGGCAGTCGGTGAGTCCGTAGGCCAAAAACTAAATTAGATTAATATGGTCTACGGTCCACGGTCTATCGTCTAAAATAATTGCTGATAAACCTCATCCACTCTTCCTAACGCAATGATTTGGATACCTTTTTTTTCTTTCGTATTTATTTTGTTGTAGCGAGAGATAATAATTTTTTCGAAGCCCAATTTTTCTGCTTCAGCAATTCTTTGTTCAATACGCGTAACGGCTCTTATTTCTCCATTCAAACCCACTTCGCCTGCAAAGCAAATTGATTTGGGAACTGGTACATCTTCATAGGAAGAAAGTAATGCACATATAACTGCTAAATCAATAGAAGGGTCTTCCATTTTAATACCACCGGCAATATTTACGAATACATCTTTGATACCAAATTGGAAGCCACCTCTTTTTTCGAGTACGGCTAATAATAATTGTAATCTACGCAAATCGAAACCGGTTACTGTTCTTTGCGGAGTGCCATAAACACTAGTGGTTACAAGGGCTTGCACTTCAATGAGTAAGGGGCGCATGCCTTCCAACGAAGCAGCAACTGCACAGCCACTGAGTATCTCTTCTCTTTGTGCAATTAATATTTCGGATGGATTTGTAACAACACGCATACCATTTCCATTCATTTCATAAATACCTAATTCTGCGGTACTTCCAAAACGATTTTTTAGCGTGCGAAGTAAGCGATACACAAAGTGCCGGTCTCCTTCAAATTGCAGCACAGTATCTACCATATGTTCTAAAATTTTTGGTCCGGCAATGCCGCCATCTTTAGTGATATGTCCGATTAAAAAAACAGGCGTATTTGTTTCTTTTGCAAAGCGTTGAAAAGCAGCGGCTGTTTCTCTAATTTGTGAAACCGTGCCAGCGGCAGAATCAATTAAAGATGATTCCATGGTTTGAATAGAATCTACAATAATTAGTTCAGGCTTTAATTTTTTTATTTCTTTAAAAATGGTGCTGGTATCTGTTTCAGTAAGTAAGTAAAAATTTGGATTTTGAATGTGTAATCTATCTGCACGCATTTTTATTTGTTGTTCACTTTCCTCACCACTTATGTATAAAACGCGCAGATTGGCAAGCAACAATCCGTTTTGTAGAAACAAGGTACTTTTTCCAATACCAGGTTCGCCCGCCACTAAAATCAATGAGCCTGGTACAATTCCTCCACCAAGTACCCGATTTAATTCCGGATCGGGTGTTACTATTCTTTCTTCTTCCGTAGAAGAAACGTCTTGCAGTGAAACTGTTTTTGATTTTCTTTTTTCTTCTGTATAATCTTCCCAATGCTCTTTTTTTGTTGATTCATTTCTTGATAACACTTCTTGGGTGAATGTATTCCATTGTGTGCAGGATGGACATTTGCCCAACCATTTAGTGCTTTCATAGCCACAATTACTACAAAAAAAAGCGGTTTTAATCTTACTCATAAGTCGGTGAAAATAGGCTAAAACAAGGTCGATTATAGAAATGCAAAAGGGTCAACATTGCTGCTGACCCCTTTACTTACTAACCCATTAAATTCTAGCACTAAGTTACAAATCTGGGGCAGATGGCAAAATTATTTTTTGAATAATGAGTACATAAATAAAGTAATTATGGGTGATGGGTGATTACTGAGAAGTAAACACATATAGTAATATTTTAATATGATTTTTTTTAAGCAAATAAGCCCCAAAAAGGCCTAGGTTTTTCTTTTTTTAGAACTAAATTTTCTTCAAAATAAAATCTATTTAATTATAAATCAATTAGTTAGATATATGCTATATATATCGCTTGATTAAGGAATCATTAACAAAATGGAGATTTTGTTACAGTTCTGTTAATTAAAAAAAGATTAAAATTGACTAATTGTTAAGGTTGATCGGCAGCTATTTGGTTATTTAGGTGGTCAAAAAGCCTGATAAAAGGCTCACTTACCAAAAATTAACAACATGAGAAAAAAACTGCTGATCAGTTTTTGTGCATTCCTATTAGCTATAACAGCGGGTTTAGCACAAACAACTACTGTTACGGGTAAAGTAACAGACGACAAAGGGGCTCCGCTCGCTGGGGCTTCTGTTCTTGAAAAGGGCACCAAAAATGGTGTTAGTGCCGATGCAAATGGTACTTTCACAATTAAAGTAAAATCAGGTGCAACACTTATTGTTTCTGAAATTGGTTACGAAAATCAGCAGGTAGTTGCTAATGCAACGAATTTGTTGATTAAATTAGCTACAGATACCCGATCACTCAATGAAGTGGTTGTAACCGGTGTGGGTGTGGCAACAAGTAAAAAGAAAATTGCGGTTGCAGTTGAAGCTGTGAATCTTGCTAACCAAGTTAAAGTACCAACAGGTGATGTTGGACAACAATTGGTTGGTCAAATTGCTGGGGCACAAATTTCTAGTACAAATGGTAACCCAGGCCAGCCATTAAACATTTTATTACGTGGTATTAACTCTGTACAGGGTGGTACTTCTCCAATGATTTTGATGGATGGAGTTGAAGTTCGTGCAACTGATCTTCAGTTGATTGATGTAAATATCATTGAGCGTGTGGAAGTAGTACAAGGTGCTGCTGCTGCCTCATTATATGGTGCACAAGGTGCGAATGGTGTAATTCAATTATTCACTAAGAAGGCAAAAGCAGGTAAAATCAATATCGATTTTAGCTCTAGTGCTACTAGTGCGTCTTTATTAAATGTAGGTAATCTTCGTAAAGCCGATAAGCACGCGTTTGTAACAAATGCTTCAAACCAAGTAATCTCTGGTGGCGGTACGCCTTTAACATTGGATCCTGCATTATTAGTATTTTCTGCTAACGTACAGTATAGCGCTTTAAGTACAACTAGTTTTGCTAACAAAGCATACGATCAAAATCTTCGTTACTATGATCATTTTGGTATGTTCTTCCAAAACTCAACAACCTTAAATAACTCTGTTACCATTTCTGGTAATAAAGACAAAATGAGTTTCTTATTATCTGCGTCTAACAACCAAGCAAACTCTGTATTTAAAGGAAATGGTGATTTTTCTCGTTCGAACTTATTATCTAAATTAAGTTTTGAATTAGCAAAAGGCCTTACTTTATCAAGTACTACGCAATTAATTTATACTAAGAATACCTTGAATGATCAAACTGGTCGTGGTATATTTTTTAGTTTGAATAATGCTCGTCCGTTTGCAAACTTCGATCAGAAAGATTTAGATGGTAACTATGGTGCTTATTTTGGAGATGCAGCGGGTGTTAACCACTATAATCCAAACTATACTAACCAATATTCTAGCACCAGCATTCCAAGTGTTGATGTTATTCAAAACTTTAACTTAAACTATAAGGTAAATCGTTTTGTTGAGTTAGATGCTAAATATGGTTTAAACTATAACTATACAAGTATCACTTACCGTTATGAAAACCAGCAGTTTAACCAAAACTCTGTATACAACCAATATTGGGTGAGTAACTGGAATCCAAATGCGAATGGAGATGGTAGCAGTACTGGAGAAGTAGATAACTATAACGATCGTACAACTTTCCAGAATTTTATTGCTACAGCTACTGTACGTACCGATTTTGAAAAAGACTTTAAATTAAAAGTACCAATCAAAACAAGTACCCAGTTCTCTTATGATTATCGTAAGAATGTTTATAAGCGTTTCTCATCTTATGGATATGATGCGCCAACTTTCTATCCATGGAATGCTAGCCAAGCGGGTGTTTACAAAGTATTATCAGATTATGTTGAGCCATTTATTACGTATGGTTTCTTAGTAAATCAGCGTTTTGAATACAGTGATATTGCTGGTTTAAGCGTAGGTATTAGAAGTGACTTCTCTTCTGCATTCGGTTCTGGTGCTAATGCCCAAACATTCCCTCGTGGAGATGCATATGTAAACTTAGACAGATTTAAATTCTGGCAGAATAGCAGTATTTCTAAAGTAATTACTTCGCTTAAAGTAAGAGCTGCTTATGGTGAGGCGGGTATTCAACCTGGTGCCTTCCAACGTTTCCCAGTATTAGGTGCTGCTAACTTAGGAACAAATAGTGTGTTCACTTTCCCAACATCTTCTCCTAATCCAGCGCTACAAGTAGAGATTTCTAAAGAAAGAGAAATTGGTATGGATTTCGGATTCAATATCCTTAAAGGTGAATGGTTAAGAAGTGCAACTTTATCTGCTACTTATTGGAAAAGAACTACTGATAATGCTATTTATCGTGTAGATGCTGCCCCTTCATCTGGCTTAGGTACTGTTGTAAATAACGCATTTGGCTTAGGTTCAAATGGTTTCCAAGCTTCATTAAATTTGAACATTTTACAGAAGAAAGATTTTAGTTGGGATATGACTACCAACTTTGGTAAGCAAACATCTGAAATTACGAGTACCAACGGTGCTGAGGTTGTAGTTACTTCTGCAGCAGGTAGCTCTAACTATGTACTAAAAGCAGGCAATAAAATCGGTCAGCTTTTTGGTTTCTTGATGATTAAAGACTTGAATGCTATTAATCCAGCAACTGGATTAGAAGCAATTCCAGCTGCACAAAAATCTTTATACACTGTAGCTAGTAATGGCTGGGTGGTTGATAAGGCAACTAAGCGTCCGTTTAATATTCCTGGACAGTTTAGTTTCGGTGATCCAAATCCATTGTTCAATATGAGTTTTATCAATAACCTTACTTATAAAGGTTTCGCTACATTCAGCATGCAGTGGGATTGGGTAAATGGTAGCCATTTATACAACCAAACAAAATCTTGGATGTATCGTGATGGTATCCATAGCGACTATACGCAACCAATTACAATTCAAAATCCATCAGGTGTAGATGAAACACAAGCATATACTGCTTTCTATCGTGGAGTATACCAAGCTGGAGCAAATAATGGTACGAAGAACTATTTCTATGAGGATGCTTCTTTCTGGAGATTAAGAAATATTTCAGTTGCATTTGATTTTGCAAAAGCATTTAAACTTAAAGGATTCACTAGATTACAATTAGTATTAAGCGGACGTAACCTCGTTACTTTCACCAAGTACACTGGTATGGATCCTGAAGTTAGTTCAGGTGCTAGCAACTCTGCTTTCGACCGTGCGGTTGACCATAATACAATTCCAAATACTAAAGCCTATACAATCGGTTTAAACTTTGGATTCTAATTGATCACAAAAAAATTAAATAGCAATGAATAAGAATAAAATATTAATTGGATTGCTTGGTTTAACGCTGGGAGTAAGTTCTTGCAAAAAAGACCTCGACATTTCCAATCCTAACCAACCAACACCTGAAAGTGCTGCCAGTGAAATTGGTGTGCTTTCTCTAGGTCAGGGAGGTATTTATAGAAATGGTTTTTATGATTTAAAAACCTCTGATGGTGTTTACGGTCGTTTTTGGAGTGGTGCTACAGGATTCCATGAAAT
Source organism: Bacteroidota bacterium (assembly GCA_039796395.1). Lineage (GTDB taxonomy): Bacteria > Bacteroidota > Bacteroidia > Chitinophagales > Chitinophagaceae > Sediminibacterium. Next base: position 3,108 of record JBDKJW010000036.1, on the reverse strand, counting down.
GATGGGCGACATTATCGGTGTAGAAGCAGCAAATGCTTATATCAATCAGATTGGCTGTCCGAACTCTGTTACAACTGATGCAGGTACAGTTATACTTAACCCAAGTGCTGTAAATACACAGTATGCATTATTGCGTTCTGTAAATAAAAATGCACAAGGTGGTGGTAACCCAACTTACTATGAGTGGGCTTATATGTATAACCTGATTACTTCTGCTAATACGGTTCTTGATTTAGCCAATAAAACTAGCTTTAGCGGTGGAGCAGCAGCAGCAGCAACCAAGTTAGCTACTGTAACTGCTTGGTGTAATTTTTGGAAAGGATATGCCTATTCAAGAATTGGCTCTATTTACTACGCTGGTTTAATTAACAATGGAGTTAATGGAACAACGAATGCAAACTTTGTTACCAAAGAAGCTATTATTGCTGAAGCAACAGCTTGTTTTCAACGTGCAGAAACAGCAATCAATGCGGCTACTTCTGTAGTTGATTATACAGCAACACTTGGTAGTTTAATACCTGCTTATCAGCAAATTGGGAAAGGTACTGTACCTTCTCAAGCAGCATGGATTCGCAATATCAATACCTTGCGTGCAAGAAATATCTTGGTTAATACATTAACAAGTGCTTTAACACCTGCTCAATTAACCCAGATTCAAACACTTACTACTGCTGGTATTACAGCTTCTGATCCTGTATTTACAGGCCGTACAGATGCAAATGGTGATTTCCTTGGAACAACGATAGCTGATAAAGTTCAGTCTACTTCGGGTACTACGAATACGTATAAGTTGAGCGAACGTTTGGTTCAAGAATTTTATCCTGGTGATAATAGAAGAACACAAAACGTTCGTACTTTAAATGCAGGTGTAGGTAACTTTAACCAAGACCGTGGTAATAGTTTCAATACACGTTGGACACTTTTCAATGGTGGTAATAATGTTACTGGTACCATTATTTGGTCTAATAGTGGAGCAGGTGCCAATGAAATTACCCTATGTGGTAGCTATGAGGAAAATGCGCTAATGCGTGCTGAATCTTTGATTCGCCAAGGTGGTGCTGCAAATATTGATGCTGGTACAGCATTAATTGATGCGGTGAGAACTTACCAAGGTGCTGGTTTAGCTGCTATTGCAACTGGCCAAACACAAGCCGCTGCCTTAGAAATCCTTAGAAGAGAGCGCAGAATTGCCTTAGCATTCAAAGGATTATCATTCTATGATGCACGCAGATATGACATTATCGCGCCAAATCGTTCAAGAACTGGTGCCATATTATTATCTGGTACAGCTGGTACATTAAATACAAATGCTACCATCGTATACGGATTCTTAGATTATTGGGATGTTCCGGATAATGAGTTAGCATATAATCCTGCTGCTTCAGGAAGTGCTGCTACTACTAATCCAAAGCAATAAATCGTTCTCATAGTTTCTCTTGTTTAATTTTTAAGTACGCGGGCCCCATTCATGGGGCCCGCCTTTTTATATAAAATGCGTAGCTTTATTGATTAATATTTTACATGAAACAGTTAATATTTACCGGATTACTGATAGTTGGTAATATAATCGGAATTAGTGCACAGCCAATGACGGGTCAGCGATTGGGTAAATGGGATAATCAAATTTATATTAGCGATGTGCAGGGCAGGCCTGTTCGTTCTGGTTATAACGATGTTTCAGGGAATCCCTTTATACATAATGAGTTTAAAGTGGGGAATATTATACTAAATACGGGTCGGCAATTTTCCGGTGTTCCCGTTCGCATTGATATTGTAACCCATGAAGTGAATTTTATGTCGCCTAATAAAGAAGAAGGCTATTTGGGAGGGGCAATGATTAAAGAGGTTTCTTATGTAGATTCAAGTTTACCTGCTATGCCAACATTCGTTTTTAGAGCTGGCTTACCCGGTATAGACAATCATAATAGTAATGAGTTTTACCAGGTTTTGTCGGACGGCAAACTAGTATTACTCAAGTCGAATATAAAAAAAGTTGATACGCGCAAAAATGAGTTAAGTGGGGAGGTGTATAAAGAATTTGTAACTTATAACGACTACTATGTGCTCCAGAACGGCACCATTATCCGCCTAAAGCGAGATAAGGAATTTATTCAGTTGCTTATGAACGATAAAAAAGAGATGATGAGTAAATTTTTATCTACCTATAAAAATTCCATCAAAAATGAGCAAGATTTAAAAACAATTTTTGATAAATATAATATGTAGTACGTGTACCGAACTAAACGTAGCGAATCTATACATGTTATAATTTAATTTCTTCCTCATGCTCATTAAAAAAGCGGAATTCAATTAAGTGATAAGCTGTATTGGCCTTCACCACAATCTTTGTTTTAAACTTCTTTTTCCACCGTTTTATAATAGAACTGAATAGGCCTTTTGTAAGGTGTGAATACACAATAGGATGCACCATTAAAGTGAGGTTTTTATGTGCATGTGTAGTTAAATACAATAAGCGCTTTTCTATTTCATCTTCTAATAATAAAGTAGAAGATATTTTCCCCGTTCCATTACATACTGGGCAAGATTCGGAAGTATTAATATTTACTTCTGGGCGCATACGCTGACGCGTAACTTGTAATAACCCAAATTTAGAAATTGGTAAAACGGAGTGCCGTGCTCTATCGGGCTTCATAAAATTCTCCATCGCTTCCTGCACCTTGCGCTTATTATCAGGCAGCTTCATGTCTATAAAGTCAACCACAATAATACCCCCAATATCACGTAAACGTAACTGGCGGGCAATTTCCTCCGCAGCCTCTAAATTAGGCAATTTCCTCCGCAGCCTCTAAATTAGTTTCAAGTGCATTCTCTTCCTGATTATTACTTACACTCTTATAGCCACTATTTACATCAATTACATGTAAAGCTTCTGTATGCTCAATAATTAAATAAGCGCCACTGGCTAAGTTTACAGTTTTTCCAAAAGCCGATTTTACTTGTTTGGTAATACCATACTGATCGAAAATGGGTAAACCGTTTTGATAAAACGAAACAATATCTGTTTTATCTGGAGCAATACGTTGAATATAGCTTTGGGTAACGGTAAATAAATTACGATCATTAACCACTACTTTATTAAAATCGGCG
>JBDKJW010000035.1:0-14890 GCA_039796395.1 Bacteroidota bacterium | reverse complement strand
AAAAATATGTTTAGTCAGTCGATCTTTTTTATCGAGGTCTTCTAATATTTTTTCGCGAATTTCTTTTTGTGAATCCATTTTAATTAATTGCAGCCAACGAGCAGGTATTGCCGATGGTGGGGAATTAGTATTCCGTCCGCCCGGAGCTGCTGCCTGGCTTTTTGATAAAGTTTAATATTAAGAACTAAAGCTGGGTTTTGCAGGTCAAGCCCCAACCACAGTAAAGTAGAATTACTGCTGCTGATTGCTCCAATGTCAAGCCCCAACCACAGTAAAGTAGAATTACTGCTGCTGATTGCTCCAATGTCAAGCCCCACTATTGGCAATACCAATGTTATGCGTTCGTGCTACTCTCTCTGCCCATAACTTTTACGCCACAGTAAGGGCAAACCACCCAAAGTTTTTCAAGTTGACTGTAGCACTTGTCGCAAGTAATTACTTTTTCAACAACAGATTTAATTGGAATACTTGTTTTAACTGTAAATGTTTCGGGAATTTCTTTTAAGAAACTTGATTCGTTACCTTTTTCAGTGATAAGAAAGAGTTTGTCTTTGGCTCTGGTAATTGCAACATAAAATAATCGCCTTTCTTCTTCCATAAGCAAATCGTGGTTTGCTTTTTTAATGACTTGGAAAATTCTGTCCTCTAACCAAATGTCTGGGAAGCCTCCGTTACCCTCTGTCAAGCCAATTATGAATACAACTTTTGCTTCAAGTCCTTTTGCTGCATGAATTGTTTTTGACTGAACTCTAACTCCTTCGTTTTTGAAACGAAAGAAGTAAGGCGAATACATTTTGCTTCTACGGTAGAGGAATAAAATATCATCGTTAGTTAACCCGTCTTCTAATAATTCTCTCACTTTGTCAAAGCAAAACTGAATGTTTTCATCTTGGTTACTTCCTGAATAAACAACAATTTTATGTTCTGACTTTTTTGATGCTTGAATTTCTTTTTCAACTTTGAATTTGTTGTGTTTTATTACCTCGTTACTTGCACCGACAATATTTTGTGTGCTCCGATAATTCAGATTGAGTTTTATAACTTTTGAATTAGGAAAGTGATTTTCAAAATCAACTATGTAACTCACATTAGAGCCTCTAAAACCATAAATACTTTGCCAATCATCGCCAACACAAAAGAGCTGCGTTTGGTCAGTGAGTAAAAGTTTGATTAAATCTACTTGCAAATTGTTTACATCCTGGAACTCGTCAACTAAAATGTATAGGTATTTGCTTTTGTATTTGTTCGCAATATCTTCGTGATTATGGAATAAGGAAGTACTTCGTGAAATCAAATCGTTAAAGTCAAGATAAGATTTGTCTGTACAGTAGTGAACATATTTTTTTACGATTGGAATTGCCAACTCATAAAAGTTCCGAACTCTTTCGTGTTGGTCTTTCCTTGCATTTGCCAAAACCAAATCAAAATCAATGTTTTCAACTTTTATCATGTCGGTGATACGCATGATTTGTGCAACAAAATCTTTTACATCTTCGTGGTAGCCGTTAAATTCTTCTTTGTATGTGAGTGCAACTGTTGCATGATAGTTTGCTGGCAAACGATTTTTCACAACCTTGTCAAGTGTGTGATTGAACAATGCAGAATCCTTTGTCATTGCTTCAAAAGTTTTCACTAAAAGCAAATTCCCTTTTTGAAACTGTTCCTCTTTGTCTTTGGTTGAAAAACTTTTGTCGCTTACATGCTCAATGTACAGATTGGCTTCAGGAATATAGAAATCAGGGTGAAAAGCAAAGTCCTTTACATTGAGCAAAGGCTCGTATTCATACTTAATGCTGTGTCGGTAAAACCAATCGGCAATAAATTGCTCGGATTTTGAACGAACTTTTGTTCCATCAAGAGTTGTGAAGTACTTGCCGTCTTTCGGCAAATAATTTTCATCTTTTTTCTTGAGGTGGATTTTGTCAATGATGTAATCTAAAATGTAGCGTTTGAGTTGAAGCAAAAATTCTGTATTCTCACATTGCTCAATCAAAAGTTTATGGACTACTTCAAAAACTGTTTCGGGTGCTACATGCTTTGAAAGTTCATCTTCTTCGTCTTTCTTTTCATCTCCGATTATCCGAAACTTATTGTCAAATTCGTTTACTCCGTAATTGCGAAGTATGCTGTAACAAAAACTGTGAAATGTTCTGACGGTTAAACCATCAATCCATTTATATTTTCTCTGTTGCTGAAATCTTTCTTTGTCCTTGTCCGCTTTGCTTAATCTTTTGTCAAAAAGAAGTTTTTCATATTCTCCTGTTTGGTCGGCTGAAATGATTAAGCGGTCAATCATTTCGTTTGTTGCGTTTTTTGTGAAAGTGATTGCAAGTATACTTGAAGGGTTTACACCTTTTTCCTCAATTAGGTAAATGAGTTTTTGCAAAAGTGTTTTCGTCTTGCCTGAGCCTGCACCCGCCAAAACTAAAAGCCGCTTGTCTTCGCTTACAACAGCTTCTCGTTGCTTGTCGTTAAGTGAACCTAAATTTGTTTTGGTCTCTGTGGGTTGCATATATAATTTATGTCAGCAAGATAAAATTTAATAGTTACTTTCTTCCAAAATCAGCAGGGTTTTCACCCCATGCTCTTGTTTCCCATTTTAAAACTTCATTCTCATACTCGTTTTCTTTGAGCCATTTTATTGCCCTGTCAAGCAGTTCAAAAAGTTTTGTATTTCTATCACTGCGCTCATGATTTGTTCTTGCTTCTTTGTGCCGAACCCAACCAATAGCATTTCTGCTGTCTGAATAGATTGGAAGTTTGATATTGTTCTTTTTGCAATGAGCAAGTGCATGAACAATACCCAAAAACTCCACAATGTTATTTGTGCCGTCCTCAAACGGACCCATTTTAAAAATTACTTCTTTGGTTGTGGTATGAACTCCTTGATATTCTACAACACCAGTTGAAGTGTTCCATGCTCCGTCAACTGAAATACTTTCCCCGATCGGCTTACCAATTAGTTTAAGTTGGTCTTCCGTAAGTTCGCTTTCAAAAATGTGTTTGCCGATGTAATCCCACCACTCGTCTTTGAATGCCTGCTCAGCTAATTGTCGTGTCTTGAAAGATTTGTAAACCGCTTTGGGAAACTTATCGGTTTGTGCTTTACAGTCGTCCCATGTTTCAAAAACTCCTGTCTGTCGTCCATTCCATACTACATAAAATTTTTGTTTCGCCATTGTCAGTTAGTGGATGTCTTGTGATGGTTTTTTGTATGTCGGTTCATAGTTAGCACTGTCGCTAAAGCATGACGCATAACGTACGCGCGTTTATGCAGTAAGGGAATAGTATTACTGCTTTAGTTTACACGCGGGTTGCTAGAGTAAATTAGCGATTTTTTTGAAGTTAAGCGAACAGATTCTCATATAATCACAAATTAAGTTGTAAAACTGGAATGCCCTTATTGCATAAACGCATTGTTGGCTGTAGGGCTTCAACTTTATAATTGAGTGGTAAATGCTTTTAGAAGTGGCATTCGATATTCATGATCTTTTTCATGAAATTCAATAATTTGCTCAGTCGTATTTATGTTTAAAAACATTTCGGCGTATGCATCTTCATCTCCGTCGTCATTAAAGAAGAGCTTGAATTTGTAATAACCCTTTTTATCTAGGTACGTGTCGTGTTGATTTAAAGAGAATAATGTTGCGGAAATTTTATTTTTAGAAAAAATTTTTAGCTGTGGATGTTCATATAGCTCGGATAAAGCAGTAATAAAGTCATCGCTTTGTTGTCCAAGCGTCATAAATTTAATTCCATTTCTTATAAAGCCGCTTTTGGAGTTAATTTCCCCATCGGCAGTAATTCCTTGGGGAATTTTTGAATTAATTTCAAGTTTTAGTCCTACGACTTTTCCTTTATAAATTCCTTGTCCAGTATAAATTTCAGTAGAGTCTGTCTTGCTATTGTTTGTTATAACTAAGAAAATATCACTGAAGCCTTCGCTTGTGTCTAATTTGGATGTGATCTCAGGAAGTGTCGAAGCGTATTGCTGTTGTTTTTCATTTGAAGGCTGCTTACACCCAAACAGTGATAAAAAAAATCCCATAGTGATTAATTGAACTATTTTTTTCATAATGATATCATGTCGAGATAGTCTTACAGCCAACGCTTAAATATACGGCACTTCACCAATACTTTCAAAAACATAATCCCAACCACAATAAGCATTTCAGCGTTATACATTTTGTATTGTTATTACGTCAATACAATTATACTTTTTGTATTGTTGGGTAGTTATACTTTTCGTATTGTTTCTTAAATGAACTATAATTTAATACTTTACTAACCCACCACTCATTTCCTAGCCTAGGTGAGGGAATTGAAGTTCCGACTTATAAATTATCACTACTTCAAATCATCACTTGTAAAACTCAAAGGCATTAATAAGGATGCTTGCGGAATTACATAAACCTTACCTTCTAAGCCGCCTAAAATTAAGCGGATAGACTTTTTTTGTCGGCGTTCAAATTCAACCAATGTTTGCCTACACACCCCACAAGGTGATATAGGATGCTTACTCTCCCCATTTAAATTATGGTAACTAATAGCCATGGTTTCTATAGCCATACCCGGATGAAAGGAGCTCGCTGCCGATACCAGTACACGTTCCGCACATAAACCCGCTGGAAAGCTCGCATTCTCTTGATTGGTGCCATTTACCAATGAACCATCTGCTAACTTTGCCACTGCACCTACCTGAAAATTTGAATAAGGTGCGTAGGCATTCTCTGTAATGGCTCTAGCCTTCTGTAATAACTCCGCATCTACCTTTTCTAAATGCTTAATCGACGAATAAATTTCGTAACTAAACTGAACTTCTTTCTGCTTCATACACTAACCTATTTAGACAAAAAAGTCCTCTCATTGGTATGAGAGGACCCCTTCCGGCAATTAAAGATACGATTTATTTAATAACCTTGAAAATACGGTTCCACCGTGGGCCTTTATTCCAGCTAAACCATATCAAGGAAGCTTTACCCACAATATGTGTTTCTGGCACAAAACCCCAGAATCGGCTATCCTGGCTTCTATGTCTATTATCTCCCATCATCCAATAATAATTCAATGAAGGTGTATAGGTAGTAGTTTGTTTACCATTAATAATAAATTGTCCGTTTCGCTCCTCTAAGCTGTTATGCTCATACACTGTAATTAAGCGGCGATAAATAGAAATATTTGTAGGCGTAAGCGTAAATGCTACTCCTTTTTGGGGCACTGTTAAAGGCCCATAATTATCAATCGTCCAAGGGTAATTAGCCTCATCATTAGGAAATACAATACCTACATGTGTATCTACATATTTATTTAATGCAAGTACATTGGGTAATTTTTTTACTTTAGCTGCTTCTTCTTCTGTCATGTTAAATACATAACTGTTTTTTTCCGGACCTTGTCCAAATTGTCCATCCGCATTCATAGGATCAATACCCAGTTCATCTTGCAAAAACTCGTCGGTAAAGCCAGTACCATTAGTTAAAGCAATATATTCAGTTTGTGCACCTGGTGCTATATAAGCGAGTTTGCCATTAATATAGAGTTCAGCATTCTTTACTTGCAACACATCACCCGGCATGGCCACGCACCGTTTGATATAATTATCTGTTTTATCCATTGGATGAACCAATAATGGATACTCTGATTTTAATAATTCTCTATCTCCTTTAAACTGGCTACTATTCAACACTTCATAGTAAGTAATCTTACTTCCGAATTCAGGTAAGTTAATAATTGTATCTCCAGCGGGGAAATTAAATACTACAGCATCGTTTCTTTTAATTTCACTTGTAGCCGGTAAGCGCTTATAAGGCAATTGTACTTCTTTAATATATGAAGGCGTAGTTTCTGAAAAAGGAAGTAGGTTGTGTACGAAGGGGAAGGAAAGAGGTGTTTGCGGTATACGCGGACCATAAGCTGTTTTACTCACAAACAAAAAATCGTTGATGAGTAAACTCTTTTCCATACTACCGGTAGGAATTACATAGGCTTCAAATACAAATGTTCGGATTAAGGTTGCAGCAACTACTGCAAACACAGCCGCATCAATCCATTCCCGCGAAGCGGGTTTGTGATAATGGGTTAGTGCATCTGCACCATACCATTTTGTTTTATCAGAAAAACCTAAATAAGGAAAATAGATAAAAGGGAATAATACAGTAGCTGTATGGTCAAGTACGCTTACTTTTTTAAAGTGCATCACAAAAATAATCGTGATCCAAATGGTAATGAACTGTCCGGCAATTGGAATTAATTGTAGCCAAAACCAATACTGCCTGATATTTGACACCTTAACAATTTCCCAAGTATTTAAAAAGGGTACAAATGCCTTCCAGGGTTCGATACCCGCTTTTTTAAATAAACCATAGATTCCAATATGCCATCCTGCTGCTCCGATCAGGAAAATAATCCATCCCATAATAGTTGTTTATCGGTCAAAAATAGGTTCTAATTCCCCAATAATTTGCTAAATGTAATTTTTCACGTCGTCGGCAGTAATTTCTTTACCCGATAAAATGATCAAACGCTCTACCACATTACGTAATTCGCGGATATTCCCTGTCCAGATATGCTCCTGTAAAGCATTAATTGCTTTGGGGTTGATAGATTTTTTAGCCTGCCCGTATTCTACTGCAATAGCTTCTAAGAAGTGATCCACCAATAATGGAATATCTTCTCTTCTATTATTTAAAGAAGGCACTTGAATAAGGATTACGCCTAGCCGATGGTACAAATCGAGTCTAAAATTTTTCGCCTCCACTTCTTGTAATAAATCTTTATTCGTGGCAGCAACTACGCGTACATCTACGGCAATTTCTTTTTCTCCCCCTACCCTAGTAATTTTCCCTTCTTGCAAAGCACGCAGAACCTTAGCTTGTGCCGATAAGCTCATATCGCCTATTTCATCTAAAAATAAGGTGCCTCCATTGGCTTGTTCGAATTTACCAATGCGCTGTTTAACAGCGGAGGTAAAGGAACCTTTTTCGTGACCGAATAATTCGCTCTCAATTAATTCTCCAGGTATAGCTGCACAGTTAACTTCTATTATCGGCGCATTGCTCCGTAAGCTATTTGCATGTAGCCAACGGGCCACTAATTCTTTACCGCTTCCATTTTCTCCTGTTACTAAAACACGTGCATCTGTAGGTGCTACTTTATCAATGGTTTCTTTAATTTTTTGAATAGCGGCACTTTTACCAATGATCTCTTGCACCTTACCTACTTTGCGCTTGAGCACTTTTGTTTCTTGTACTAGCGAGGTACGATCGAGGGCATTACGGATTGTAATCAGTAACCTGTTTAAATCAGGCGGTTTTGAAATATAATCGAATGCTCCCTTCTTCACTGCATCTACGGCTGTTTCAATACTACCATGACCACTAATCATAATGATTGGCGTATCATTACCAGTTTCTTTTAATTTTTGCAACAGCTCCATACCATCTACTTTAGGCATTTTGATATCGCATAAAATCAAATCAAAGCTTCCGCTGTTTATTTTTTTTAACCCATCTTCTCCATCGGCCGCCTCTTCCGTAATAAAACCCTCATTACTTAAAATATCCTTAAGTACATTGCGTATTGCGCGCTCATCATCAATAATCAAAATTTTTGCCATAAGTGAAATTAGTAATTTACCGATTGAAAGCGAAAATCATGCCGCTAAAATAATTTCGTGTAGGTGAAGGATTAAAAAATCTTCCCCCAAGGGCATTGATATCATTACCTAGGCTATATGATTGGTTAAGCAAGTTATCTACCCCAAAAAATAATGTACACCTAAGTTTATTAATTAATAGGGTTTTAGTAAGCTTTGCTTGTACAAGTTGGTATTCCTTTGCAAACACCGTATTTCCATCATTTAATGGTATAGCACTGGTTGCATTTAAAGAAGCGCTAAGTTTAATTTGCGCTGGTAAATCCAAATCAAAGCCTGTTACCCAAATAGTTTTGGGCACCCCTGTTACCTCATTCCCATTGTACTGATTTATACCTAAACCATACTCCTTAAATGTATAAGGTTGATAACTAAATGATGAAAAAACACTTACACTACTATGCACTTTCCACTTCACACTGGTTTCAATACCTTGCTGCAATACACTACCTGCATTGATAAAGTATTCAGCCCCAGCCGCATCTGTTCTACGAACAATAGCTTGCTTGAGCAAAAACTGATATATATTAATATCGAATTGTATGTTATTATTTACTAAAAAGCCTTTTAAACCTAATTCATAGTTCCATCCTCGTTCTGCCTCCAAGAAAGGATAAAAATTACCATCAGATGGGCGTACTTCTGCGAGCGATGGTACTGAAAATCCTTTTGCAAGAATAGCATATATATTTACTTGATTAGAAAGGGCATAATTCACTGAAACCCTTGGCACAAATGGAGCCTGTATATTTCTTCTACTAAATACCGCATGATTATCACTTAGCCTTTTGTATTCATACACTTGTGTATTGCTACTAAAGCCAATATTGATTTTGAGCTTTTGCAAAATAGTAGTACTAAGCTGAGAGAAAAAAAATGCTTGTCGACTATAAATGATATCATCGGATAATTTATTCCCTTTATTTCCCTGATTATTTTGAAAATTCTGAATCCCCGATTCGTTAATTAAATATTCAATACCACTAATCCATTGTAAAATATTTTTTCGGGCAAAGGGATGAATATGTATTTGCCAACCCGCATTGACATTTCTTTCTTTTCTTTCTTCATAATTAGTAATAAATGGGTTCTTAAAATTGGTGATGCCTAATTGTAAAAATCCTTTTACTTGTATTCGTTCATTATACTGATGTTGCATTTGTAAAGCAGCCATTACCGTTTCATTATACACCCCTGCTTTTTGTTGTATAGCCCCAGGGAGTGTGCCAGCGGGAGGCCTTGCTGCTGTTGGATTTGAAAGCATTTGCTGCTCGGTTAACGCGCCAGGTGTTTGGTAGTGCAAGCTTGTATACCAAAGTAGTGTTTGCCAGATCGTACTATTTTTTTGCCATTGAGTTTGCCAATTAATACCCGTTCTGTTAAGTGCCGTTTGATCTCTATACCCATTAGCCGCCATATGGTGAGCCTGTACTTTTGAACTAAAAATCGAATCGCTGTATTGCCAATTCATTTGCTGTTGAAATGTATTAAAGGAGCCAATACCCAAACTAATTTTAAAATCTTGAACTGGTTCTTGGCTAAACGGCAAAGGCTGTTGTAGTAATATGGCTCCGGAAGTACCCGCACCATACATACTAGATGCTGGCCCCTTTGTAATTTCAATACTATTGATTTGAGAAATATCGATTAAGTTAAAATAACTGTTACCCGTTGCATCAGATAAGGGTAACCCATTCCAATATATTTTTAAATTTCTTACACCGAAGGGGGAGCGTAAAAGATTTCCTCTTACAGCAATTCTATAACTGCCTGGTGATCTCTCTTCCATACGAACCCCAGCCACTGTATTAAATACGGGTACTAAGGATGGAACACTATATTTGGTTAATTCCTTCGCAGGTATTACTGTTATAGAAGTTGCAGCATCTTTCCATTTTACTTGTTGCTGAAATGAGTTAACTACCACTTCCTGCAAACTAGTATCGGTTTGTGCATAGGCTTGCTGTTGTATTATCAACAGCACCAAAAAAATATGCAGTTTATTTCTGTAGATACATTACTTCTTTTACCAACTTAACCGTACGGCTAACATCTGGTATTGCCAAAGCAGTAAGATTAGGTGCATAGTGCATAGGTGCATCGGCACTTGTAATTCTTCTGATTGGAGCGTCTAAATAATCGAAGCCCTCTTTTTGTATACGGTAACTAATTTCAGAAGATATAGAAGCAAATGGCCATTGCTCTTCTACTATAACTAGTCTATTTGTTTTTTTCACACTTTCTAGAATAGTCATCCAATCGAGCGGACGAATAGTTCTCAAATCAATTACTTCAGCACTTATACCCTCTTTTTCTAGTTCAGCAGCCGCGCCTAAAGCAACTTTCATCATTTTATTATAAGAAACAATAGTAACATCACGTCCCTGTTTTTTTACGTCTGCCTTACCTAGCGGAATGTAATATTCTTCATCTGGTACATCAGATTTATCGCCATACATGACTTCACTTTCCATAAAAATTACTGGATCTTCCTCAAAGCGAATAGCTTGTTTCATTAATCCTTTAGCATCATAGCCATTAGAGGGTGAAACCACTTTTAGGCCAGGAATATTGGCATAATAGCTTTCAAAAGCCGTAGAATGTTGCGCGCCCAATTGCCCTGCACTACCGTTTGGTCCACGGAATACAATGGGGCAGCCTATTTGTCCGCCACTCATAGCCAACATTTTGGAAGCTGTATTTAATATCTGATCCAATGCTAATACAGCAAAGTTCCAAGTCATGAACTCTACTACTGGGCGCAAGCCATTTTGAGCAGCACCCACAGCAACTGCGGCAAAGCCTAACTCAGATATTGGCGTATCAATTACCCTTTTGGCCCCGAACTCGGCCAACATACCCTGGCTTACTTTATAAGCACCATTATATTCAGCTACTTCTTCTCCCATGAGAAATACCTTCTCATCTCTTCTCATTTCTTCATTCATGGCTTCTCTAAGGGCTTCTCTGAACGCAATTGAACGCATAGCTGTATATATTTTAAAATGTGCACAAAAATAGCTGTAAAAGCATATAAAAACAAATAACCCTTCTGCCAAGGCAGAAGGGTTATACTTACTAATCCCCTGTTAAACTAGAATACATTCCAGCCAAAGCTTATATAGTATAAACCCCCGATTTGGGCATTACCAAAACCGTTAACATAGTATCTATTAAAGATATTAGTACCACCAATCTTAATTAAAGATTTAGTTGATGTTAATTTATAGCTAATTGCCGCATCTACAGTTGAAAATGCTGGAACTTGGCCTTCAGCAAATGTACCTTGATAGAAGAAAGTGTCTACCCAACGATACATAATATTGAATCCAAAACGGTTGTCTTTACCAAAACCGGTATTGTTGAATCCAATATTGGTACGATACTTAGCTGTATTGAAATAAGATACAAAACCGGCTGGCAAGTCGCCAATTACATCAGAATACACATTTGCTGTAAAGTTAAAGTTTTTGGGCATCATATATTCTACTGATGCACCCCAACCATTTACTTTTACATCTCCAGGCGCATTTGTAGAAATGCTATAAGCTATACGATTTGCAGCTACTAATAAATTCAATGGGCTTGAAGGTAATCCAGGACGCTGTTGAATTACTGTTACACCAGATATAAAGTTTTGGTATTTAGCTGTGTAAGCATATATATCAATTAATAACCTTTTTGCAATTAACCCTTTATATCCAACCTCAAATGAAGTGGTAGATTCTGGCTTGAACTCACCAAATTGTTGTACTTGTAATAGAGAAGGATTTGGTGCACCACCAACTACGCTTGCTCCAAAAGCTTGTACACTAGCCAATGAATAAGCAGGGTTACCTGCAAAATTATATCCATCTCTTAATTGAGGAACACCACCCATTAAACGAGTACCACCTCCTACTAACAAATTGATCCACTGGTTTTGGGTAGTTGGAAAACGGTATGCTGTTTGGTAAGAGAAACGTAAATTATGGTTCTCAGCTACTTTAACAACCGCAGAAACTCTTGGTGTGAAACGACCTGCAAAGTTTGTATTCTTATCGTAACGACCAGAAGCAGTTAATTTCAAGCGATCTCCTAATAATTTCTGTTGAATTTGCAAATAAGCGCCCATTTCGTTGATTTTGATTTTACCTGCTGTATCAGCAAATAAAGTACCCTGAGAGTTCAACGCAAATTGACGGAAGTTACCACCAATGAGGATATCAGTACCACTTGATTGTAATTTCAATGCATCTGTAAGATTATATTGACCTTCAATACCCGTTAAGGTTGTTCTATCTAAGAATAAACCTCCACCCTGTGAAATGGGTGTATTTGCAACCCCTTGGAATAATGTATTATTACCGATAAAACCCGTAGGACGGCCAATATCGGCTACACTACGCGCTGCATTTAAGATTGGTAATTGTCCGTTTGCAACCGCACCTGCTGCAGTTCCCTGTGCAGAAGCCAACGCAGCAGAAGGTGTTAAACCAGCACCCAGTGCTGCACCATAAGCCGCACCCAATGCACTAACATAGGCTTGCGTTGCGCTTGTAACTGAAGCACCTACGAATTGAGGAAACCACTGAGTAGCACTTGGTTTCCATGCCTCGTTGAATAAACGAGTAGTAATAGTACCATTAAAAGAGCTACCAGAATTTTCACGTGTAGTGAAAGCTCTAACATACCAGTTTTTAGAACGAAGTTCAGCTTTGTACTGACCCATTACTAAATCTTTTAAAGAATAACGGTCGCTACCTGTATAAACAGAAGTACCAGTACCCCACTGACCGGCAACAATCGCTTCTAAATTATCATTAATCTTATAATGCAAAGCACCCGTTAGCTTGAAATTTAATGTAGTTGGGTCTAATACTTCATTTTCCTTATAACCAGTTCTAGATACAAATAATGGACTTGACGCAAAAGAACCTAAAACAGCAGAAGAAGCTATAGGCACTGGCGTAGTAATACCAGGCAAAGCACCTGCAGGAATCACTGCTAAAAACGGATTACTAGCAATTACGCCAGCATACGCCCCTTGTAAGTTAGCATTGGTTTCATCGCCATACACATTAATACCATCATAGTTAGGATCATTCCAACGACCACCGCCTTTGGTTTGTCCGTTTGGTAATGCACTTAATGGTGGTCTCAAGTAGTTGCCATCATTATTACCCAACCAATCTTGTGCTTGTATAAATTGGGCATTAATTTTATAAGCCCACTTATCATTAATTTTTTTAGCAAAACGAACACTCCAATCATAATAAGGAGAACGTGGGCGCTGCTTATTATCTACATGGTTAATACCCGTTTTGATTTGAAAGCTTAAGCCTTGGTATTTGAAAGGATTTTTGCTGTTGATCAAAACAGTACCATTAGTACCACCTGGGCCATATAAAGCAGATGAAGCACCTTGGAGTAATTCCATGTTATCAACATCTAACTCAGTTAATCCTATGATACTACCTACAGAGAAGTTTAAACCTGGCGCTTGGTTATCCATACCATCTACAATCTGGTTTAAACGCGTGTTACCACTACTATTGAAACCACGTGTACCAACACTAGTGAAAGTTAAACTCGCTGTTACTACGTCTACCCCTTTTAAATTAGCTAACATATCATAGTAGTTAGCCGCAGGAGCCTGGCGGATAGCCGCCCCACTGATACGCTCAATAGATACTGGAGACTCTAATATTCTCTCAGGCACTCTTGATGCAGAAACAACAATTTCCTGGCCAAGGGCAAAAGAAACTTCTAAATCAACACTCACATTTTGATTATTACTGTTTATCGTAACTTCTTTTGAAGCATACCCAACAGAAGAAAAAACCAATGTAAATGGTAATTTTTGCGAGGTTGAAAACTTAAACGTACCCTTATCATCAGTGTACGTACCTGCAGTACCTCCCTTAACAGAAACCGAAACAGCCGAAAGCGACTCTTTTGATTTACCGCCAGTAACTGTACCTGAAACCGTGGTAGCCTGTTGTGCCATTGCTGAAACAGCAAATAACATGGTAATCACAAACGCTCCGTAACGGGTTAGCAATCTTCTCATAATAGCAATTTTTGTTTGAAATATATGGCAAATTAATATTTGTTAAGCTTTCCTAAAAATTTAATTTTGGCCCATGAGCAACTATTCCTTTTCAAATCAAACGGCTTTCTATCGAGGTAAGGTAAGAGATGTATACAGTATTGGTGATAATCACCTGGTTATGATAGCCAGCAACCGTATTTCAGCATTTGATGTTATCCTCCCCCGACCTATCCCGTATAAGGGACAGGTATTGAACCAGATTGCTGCTTTAATGCTAGAGAAAACCAAGGATATTTGCCCAAATTGGCTTATCACCTGCCCCACCCCTCAATCATCCATTGGCCACAAGTGTGTACCCTTCAAAATTGAAATGGTTATTAGAGGCCATTTAGTTGGCCATGCCTGGCGAACGTATTCAGCTGGAAATAAGATGCTATGTGGCGTAACTATGCCTGAAGGGCTTAAGGAAAACGATTATTTTCCCGAACCAATCATAACACCATCTACCAAAGCTGCCGAAGGACATGATGAAGACATTTCAAAAGAAGCGATTATTACGCAAGGATTGGCAACAAGTACTGAATGGGAGATATTAGAAAATTATACAAGAGCTCTTTTTGAAAGAGGTAAAAGTATCGCCAAAGAAAGAGGACTCATATTAGCCGATACTAAATATGAGTTCGGCAAAATTGGTAATACCATTTATTTAATGGATGAAATACATACCCCCGATTCATCACGGTATTTTTATGCTGATGGTTTTGAAGAAAGACAAGCAAGTGGAGAACGACAAAAACAACTAAGCAAAGAGTTTGTACGTGAATGGTTAATCGCCAATAATTTTATGGGCAAGGAAGGACAAACAGTTCCCCCCATGACTGATGAATGGGTAGATACCATTAGTAAAAGATATATTGAACTCTATGAAAAAGTAACAGGCGAAAAGTTTGTGCCCGTAGATATGGAGGAGGAATATCTGTATACTACCATTCAAAAACGTTTAATAGAAAGTGTATAGTGATTAGTGGGTAGTGAGTAGTAAAAAACTATACACTATACACTAACACTAACCACTACTCACTATTTCCTAACCTCGGCCTAAGTCTAGCGCTGCTTTTATTGAATACCTGTCGGCCTTTATCTATGCCTTTGCGAATAGCTTCTTGCCGCTCGAGCGGTAAATGAATAGTTTCTTTACAATC
>JBDKJW010000034.1:0-15603 GCA_039796395.1 Bacteroidota bacterium | reverse complement strand
AAACGCGGGGTAAAGCTGAACTATCCCGAAGCCGTTGCCCTCATTGCTAGTGAAATTATGGAGCAAGCACGCGATGGTAATAAAACCGTTACAGAGTTAATGGATTGGGGTACGAAACTACTGAAGCGTGAGCAAGTAATGGAAGGCGTTCCGGAAATGATTAAAGATGTTCAGATCGAAGCTTTATTTCCGGATGGGAATAAATTAGTAACCGTACATTATCCGATTAGGTAATTATTATTTTTTACCGTTAAAACTATTATTATGAAGCCCGGAGAACTTATTCTAAAAAAACAAGATATTGTTTGCAATAAAGGCAAAAGAAACGCTGTAATCGAAGTAAAAAATACAGGTGATAGGCCCGTTCAAATAGGCTCGCATTACCATTTCTACGAAGTCAATAAGTTTTTAGATTTCGATAGAGACAAAGCGTTTGGGATGCGTCTGAATATACCATCTAGTACGGCTGTACGTTTTGAGCCGGGAGAAAAAAAGCAGGTTACATTGGTAGAGTTTGGCGGAAAGAAAAACGTAATTGGGTTTAATAACCTTACGGATGGAAACGTGCAAAATGCTACTATTAAAATTGCCGCAAAAGCCAAAGCAACTACGCGCGGATATAAAGGTGCTTAACAACAAAAATCTTCAATCAAATACTTAATATCTTAAAACTGTATTTATGAAAAATAAAAAAAATAAGTCAGGTACAGGTGCACAAGCAAGCAATGCGCATGGATGGGATAGAAGAAAATGGATAAAAGTTGTAGGCATGACCGGAACCGGCGTTTCTCTGATGGGATTAAATACAGCTTTAGGAAAGTATAGTGATGCGGTAAGAGTAGAGAATGGTAACCTATATGTTTCAAGAGAGAAATATGCTTCTTTATTTGGTCCAACAGTGGGCGATAAAATGCGGTTGGCAGATACAGAATTATTTGTAGAGGTTGAGAAAGATTATCAAGTATATGGTGAGGAAAATAAATTTGGTGGCGGTAAAACTATTCGGGATGGAATGGGGCAATCGGCATCTGCAGTTGATAAAGATTGTTTGGATATGTGTATACTGGGGGCGGTAATTATTGACCACTCTGGAATAATAAAAGCTGATATTGGAATTAAAAATGGTAAGATAGTTGGTATTGGTAAAGCAGGAAATGGGGACGTTCAGGATGGTGTTAGTCCGAACATGACGATTGGGCCTGCAACTGAAGTACATGGTGGCTGGGGCTATATTGTAACAGCAGGCTGTATCGACACGCATATACATTTTATCTGCCCACAAATAGTAGAAACGGCTTTAGCAAGTGGTACAACAACTTTAATAGGGGGTGGTACAGGGCCTAATGATGGAACCAATGCTACTACTGTAACTCCAGGTAAATTTTTTATAGAGAAAATGCTTCAATCGGCTGAGGGCTTGCCTATTAATATTGGGTTGATGGGTAAGGGAAATACATCAAGCCTACCTGCTCAAGAAGAAATGATTAAGGCAGGTGCTTTAGGAACCAAAGTGCATGAAGACTGGGGCACTACGCCAGCAACGATTGATGCTGCCTTAAAAATAGCCGATAAATACGATGTACAGGTGGCTATACATACAGACACATTAAATGAGGCTGGGTATTTGGATAATACAATGGCGGCTATTGGAAAAAGAGTAATACATACTTTCCATACAGAAGGTGCTGGTGGCGGTCATGCTCCTGATATTATGAGTATTGCTCAGTATCCTAATATTCTTCCTTCCTCTACTAATCCTACTAAGCCTTATACAATTAATACAGCTGCTGAGCATGTAGATATGCTTATGGTTTGTCATCATCTAAGTCCGGATATTAAAGAAGATGTGGCATTTGCTGATTCTAGGATTAGGCCTTCTACCATTGCAGCGGAAGATATATTGCATGATATTGGTGCAATTAGTATGATGAGTTCTGATGCTCAAGCAATGGGTAGGGTAGGTGAAGTTGTTATACGAACATGGCAAACAGCTCATAAAATGAAATTACAAAGAGGAGCCTTGCCTGAGGATGCGAAGTCGGACAATGATAATTATAGAGTGAAAAGATATATTGCAAAGTATACGATTAATCCAGCTATTTCTCATGGTATTTCAGATTATGTTGGATCTGTAGAAGCTGGTAAAATAGCGGATTTGGTGTTATGGAAACCAGAATTTTTTGGTGTTAAACCGGAGATGATTTACAAGGCAGGGATGGTAGTACATGCAAAAATGGGAGATAGTAATGCTTCGATACCTACACCGCAGCCTGTTGTTTATCGCCCAATGTATGGCGCTTTAGGGGAGGCTTTAACCAAAACAAATTTCAATTTTGTATCTAAAGTTTCTATTGACACTGGAAATATTAAAAAACTTGGATTGAAGCGAGAGTCGTTACCAGTTAAGAATTGCAGAAATATTGGTAAGAAAGATATGATTCATAATAATGCTACGCCGAAAATTGAGATTAATGCAGAAACCTATGAAGTAAAAATCGACGGGAAATTAGCAACTTGCGAACCACTAAAAGAGTTGCCAATGGCACAACGATATCTGCTTTTTTAAATGATGATTTTTGTTCAGCCTATTGTAAAGCCCGCTCATATACCATCGTATTTGGAGAAAGACTTCTTGGATATAGAATGGTACGAAGCTGGGAAGTCTATAATCCGATGCCACACACGTTTAGGTAGAGAAATTGCCTATAAGAAACCAATTGGTGTTTCAAAATTATATGATGGTGATCTTTTGCATCTGGGAGAAGATTGGTGTTTAACCGTATCTATTAAACCCTGCGATTGTATTGAAATTCGCGTACGCAGTATGCAAGAAATGGCTTTGGTATGTTATGAAATTGGGAACCGTCATATTCCCATTTTTTTTGATAAAGAAGATACCGTTTTAGTTGCCTATGAAAGGCCACTTTATTGTATGTTTGAAAAAAAAGGTTTTCTTTTAAATATTGTAGAAAGAAAATTATAATGCGATTCAATTTTGAAACCTAAAGCCTAAAAACTTGATAGCTACATCACTTCCATTAAATAGTTTATTGACCTTATTGCAAGTGAACGACTCCATGTTTCCTATAGGGGGCTTTACACAATCTTACGGGTTAGAATCTTATATTAATGAAGAGTTGGTAAAAGATGTAGACAGTGCAAAAGCCTATACACGTGCCATGCTGCTTCACAATATATATTATAATGATGGGGCCTTTGTGCATAAAGCCTGGCTCTGTGCTGCCGATAAAAAACAAGCTTGGAAGAAAATAAGCGAACTAGATGCACTCATTACTGCATTGAAAGCACCCATGGAGCTTTCACAAGCAAGCCAAAAATTAGGGGTTCGATTTTTAAAATTAACCAAACAATTAAAGCCCAATTTGCTTTGCAACAAATATTTAGACGCTATTGATCAAGGAGTACTATTTGGGCATTATACTATTGCATTTGCGCTGTATGCATTTGCAGAAAAAATCCCCATTAAAGAAACATTATTGGCCCATTATTATAATGCATTAAATGGAATGGTTACCAATTGTGCAAAGATGATTCCAATCAGTCAGATTGCTGCTCAAAAAATATTATTCGACTTACATCCGTTAATGATTGAATTGGTAGATAAGCAAAATGAAATTCGAGATGAGGAGATAGGGTTATGTTGTATTGGGCAAGAGATTAAAAGTATGCAGCACGAAAAATTGTATTCAAGAATTTATATATCTTAAAACAATACAGATGGGAAATTACGTTAAAATTGGTGTTGCTGGCCCAGTTGGATCTGGTAAAACTGCATTGATTGAAGCTTTAACCAGGGTTATGAGCGATCAGTATAGTATTTGTGTAGTTACAAATGATATTTACACCAAAGAAGATGCTGAGTTTATGATTAAAAACTCGCGTTTGCCCAAAGACAGAATTTTAGGGGTAGAAACAGGTGGTTGTCCGCATACGGCTATTCGGGAAGATGCATCTATGAATGTAGAAGCCGTTGAGGATTTAGTGAAACGTCATCCAGATACAGAACTTGTTTTTATAGAAAGTGGTGGCGATAACTTATCCGCTACTTTTAGTCCAGATTTGGCCGACCTTACCATATTTGTAATAGATGTTGCCGAAGGAGAAAAAATACCCCGAAAAGGTGGCCCCGGTATTACTCGGTCTGATTTGCTGCTCATTAATAAAATAGATTTAGCGCCCTATGTTGGAGCAAGTTTGGAAGTAATGGAGGCAGATGCAAAAAGAATGCGCGGTAATAAAATATTCTTGAAAACAAATTTAAAAACCGGACAAGGATTAAACGATGTGATTAACTGGATTAAAAAATATGCATTGCTAGAGCAAGTATGATAAATAAGGATAACTCTATACAAACAAAAATTTCAATCAGTTGTGTTCGTGAGGGTGAAAAAACATTACTCAAGAACAGTGCTTTTGATATACCGTATAAAGTAGTTCATTATGGAGCGAAATCGCTTACAAAGCATTTGGAAATAATGATGATGTGTTATTCACCGGGTGTAATGGATGGAGATGATTTAAGTGTTGAAGTGAGTTGTAAAGCGGGCGCTGAAATGAAACTATTTACACAGTCGTTTAATAAACTGCACCCAATGAAATCGGGTGCAAAGCAAACATTTATTGCGCATATTGAAAAAGGAGCACTTTTTCAGTTTCTTCCTTGTCCTACCATACCTTTCAAAGATTCAATTTTTAAGGCTGAAAACACTATTCATGTAGCGGAAAGCGGACATTTAATATGGGGTGATATTATTAGTGGTGGTCGTATACATTCAGGTGAGTCGTTTCTCTTCACTAAATTCCATAACATTACAAAAGTATTTTTAGCAGAAAAAATACTTTTAGTAGATAATCAGTTACTAGTACCTAAAAATCAGCCTTTAGATAATATTGTTTTTTTTGAAAAGTTTACGCATCAAGCTACATTAATTATAGTTTCTTCATATGCCGTAGCACTCAAAGCTGAGTTAGATGAAATACTTGTTGCCAAAGTAACCGATATGCAATATGGTTTTACACAGTGCAATAAAAATACTATCATGTTAAGAGCATTAGGATTTTCTGGGGATGCGCTGCATCAATGGTTGGAGAAAATTGGCGATTTGTGTTTTAGTTTTATTCAGTTTAAGATACAAGAGGAAGCAACAGTTTCAGAAACCGCTGTTGTTAAATCAAAGCAGAAGCCTAAGCCGAAACAACAAAAACCAAAACTCCGTGCATGAGGTTGCTATTATAGAAGATATTGTGCGTACGCTTGAAGAGCAATATGCGGATAGGGTAATGAATATTTCGAAGGTTGAAATAGAAGCAGGGTTGCTATGTAATGTTCAGCCTATACTTATTCAAAATGCATATGAAGCACTAGTGGCTTCGATGCCATCCATGGTAAATATTGAATTAAGCATCAAGATATTACCAATAATTGCCTATTGTAAAGAATGTAAGGCCAATTTCGATGTAATAAAGTATACATTTGTTTGTAGTTGTGGAACACCATCCAAACAAATAATACAAGGAGAAGAATTAAGAATTAGTAAAGTTTTCTTTTAAAATAAAAAATATGGGAACTGTAGTTAAAAGTAAAAGTAATGAAATGCCGGTTGGCTCTATTAAGAGTGATGATACAAAGTTGAATTTGTTAAAAGCAAATGATTTTGTGGCAAAAGCCATTAAAGAAAAACTCCCCAATATTCTTGTAATTAATATTTGCTCCTCTCCTGGAAGTGGCAAAACCACTTTACTTCAAGAAACAGGAAAATTGCTTCGCGATAAGATTAAGATGGCCGTTTTAGTTGGGGATCCGGAAACAGATAGGGATGCAGAAAGATTAAAAAGTGTTGGTATTGAAGCATTACAAATTGTTACCGGCGGCATGTGTCATATAGAAGCGCAAATGATATATCAGGCATTAGATCATATTAATTTAGAAGGGTTAGATCTTTTAATAATAGAGAATGTAGGAAATCTTGTTTGTCCGGCTGCGTTTAATTTAGGCGAAGATTATAGAGTTACTATATTAGCATCAACTGAGGGCGATGATAAGCCTAAGAAGTATCCGCGGATGTTTTTAACAAGCGAGTTGATGATTGTATCAAAAGCAGATTTACTGCCTTATGTGCCGTTTTCTGTTGATGCAGCTACTAAAGATGCACGTGAAGTAAATCCTGATCTTGAAGTGATTACAGTAAGCTCATTAAATGGGGAAGGTACTTCAGCATGGTGCGAGTGGTTATTGAGTAAAGTAAAGGAAAAGAAGGCAAAACTTGCAGTTAATGCCTAGTAGCGTTATTGTGATGGGTATTGGATAGATTGAGCAACGGTTATACTTTTATTGTTGAACCAATTAAATATACTTGTATGAATAAGTTCATCTATACGCTATGCGTATTATTTGCTACAGCTTTTTCAAATGCCTATTCACAAGAGAAAAAAAAGGATAGTACGGCACCAAGCCCCCTTCATAAACCTTTTATCAATCTTTATCTAAGATCTGAATTACAGAATCCAATTAATAGTAGCAAGCAGGCTTCCTTCTCTGTTCCTGAAGCCAGAGTTGAAATTGGAGGTACAATTGTGCCAGATTTAGAATATCGCCTGCGCTATCGACAAAATGGTAATTTCTCTTCATCTGCGTTAGACAAAACACCACCTGCCATAGATTTGGGCTATATTAAATATCGTTTTGGAACTGAAAAAAAATTGTCGCTGATGCTTGGTAAGCAGGCTGCATTTGCCGGAAGTTGGGAGTTTGAAAAGAATCCTACTTTTGAATACCAGTATTCAGAACATATTAATGAGCAAGTAAATATATTTTTGTTAGCGATGAAACTTGGCTATGAGGTTAATGATAACCATTCATTTCATATTCAATTGCATAATACCGTAAATAATAATTTTTCAGATCATTTAACGAAATTCGGTTATGTACCAAATGGACTAAAACCAGCCCAATATCCGATGGGAGTATATCTTTCCTGGATAGGAAATTTTTTCGATAAAAAACTAAATACTTTTTGGAGCTATAATTTGTCGCAGTTTGCTAGTAAAAATACAAACCATTATATCGCGGTAGGCAATCGGGTTAATTTGAATAAATTTCATGCATATCTTGATCTGTCTTATACTAGTTATGCAATTGATCATCCCGGTATTGCTTCACGGGCAATTACTAATTTTACGGGGAACAATAGTTTTGCAGGCGATATTAGTTATACAACAGCGGTGGCTCGGGCCGATTATCAGTTCCATCCAAAATGGTTTTTAACTACTAAATATATTTATGATAAGTCGGCAGGCAAACAAATTGCATTTGATAGAACAAATAAAGGGTTTTTAGTAGGGTTAGAGTACAAGCCATATCAGTCGCAGGATATGAAAGCATTTGTATATTACTATGATAATGCACAGCGGGCTAAAATGAGTAATACGGAGTCTAATGTAAATTTTTCGATGATTTCTTTAGGGATGCTTTACTTTATTCATGTGCTGAAGTGAGTAAGCCAATAGTTGTTCATCATGTATTATTCGGCAATTAGATTGGTACGGATTACTTCAATGCCATAAATAATACAAAGAATTGATGAAACTAGTATAAAGAAAACCTGTATGTTTTGATGTTGAAAAAAACGCTTCCCAAAAGGCAAGCTAAAAATGGCAGCAGCTAACATCATACCTCCAATTGAACCAATGCCAAAGAGAAGTAAATAGGTTAACCCATTTATAGTAGTGCTTGCTTTAGCAAGAACGATGAGCATTAATGCACCACTACCTGCGAGGCCATGTATCAAACCAACTGCATAAGAAGCAGAAAATGAAAAACTATTTTTTGTAGGATGCAAATGAGGATGTTTTTCAGCACTTGTTTTCTTCCATCTTAATAACCTAGCTACACCCAAACTCAAGAGCATCACCCCAACTATAGCTTCAAAATATTGAAAAATTTTTTGATCAATATTGAATTTTATTTGCAGGAAAACTATACCCATGAATACAATTGTTGAGGTATGACCAAGCCCCCAAAAAATCCCGTCTCTTATGGCGGTGCTTGTTTTATTCCTTCTTGTAACTATGCTACTTACTGCAAGTAGATGGTCTGCTTCAAAAGCATGCATAAAGCCGCTGTACAGTGTAAGTATGATTAATGGAATCATTTTTTGATTTATTTGGCAGGCTATTAAAAATAGTACTTTCTAGTGAAATGGTGTGGTATAGTTATAGAGCTGAACTAGATATTTTTCGTATTTTCCCTGTTATATTATTTAAATGATTAGGATTATGGGTAAACTTACTTTTCTAGCCTGTTTGTTTTGTTTTTACTTTTCAAATGCACAAAATATACAATTATACCCTAGCCATTGGTATACAGGTATGCAATGGCATAATGTTCAAATAATTTTGCGGAGTGATAAGGTAATTAGTAGAACTGCAAGTATTCAAATTAGTTATCCTGGGGTATCACTAAAAAAAGTACATGCATTTGAAAATGAAAAATACCGGGCAATTGATATTGTGGTTTCACCAACAGCAAAGCCAGGTAATGTAATCATTGCCATTAATGATAAAGGTACAATTACCAAACTCAATTGGGCATTAAAAACAAAGAGAGCAGGTATGGGTAGCAGCTTTGCACAAGGTGTTACGGCTAAAGATTTGATTTATTTAATCATGCCTGATCGGTTTAGTAATGGCGATCCTACGAACGATAAATTTTTATCGTATAGAGATACTGTTGTTAATAGAAAAGATCCTATAAAGCGCCATGGTGGCGATTTGCAAGGGATTGCGAATCACATGGATTATTTCAAAGAGTTGGGTGTTACAACACTTTGGTTAACCCCTGTTTTAGAAAATGATATGCCTTTAGAAGCAGAACAAGCAGGTGATATGGCCGGTTATCATGGATATTGGTTTACAGATCATTACGCTGTTGATAAAAGATTAGGCGGTACTGCAGCATACAAGAAAATGGTTGATGTGGCCCATGCAAATGGAATAAAAGTTATACAGGATGCAGTATATAATCATGTAGGTATTAAGCACTGGTTTTATAAAGATCCTCCCGCAAAGGATTGGATTAATCAGTGGAATAGTTATACCAATACCAATCATCGCGAAGAAGCTATTTTTGGAAACAATGGAACCCATGCTGATAAAAAAATAATGTTAGATGGCTGGTTTGTTCCGCATTTGCCCGATGTGAATCAACGTAATCCTTTTGTAGCTAATTTTTTGATACAACATGCTATTTGGAGCATGGAAGAGTTCGGCATTGATGGATGGCGAGTAGATACTTATAAATACTGCGATGAACCATTTTTAAACCGAATTAACACAGCACTTGAAAAAGAGTATCCTACTGTTACCATTTTCGGAGAAGCTACTTCTAATACGGTAGCGGGCAGTGCTTATTTTACTAAGAATACATTCTCTAAAGGGTTTAAACATAATGCACAGGGCGTTACTGATTTCCCGTTGAGCTATGCTATGATGGAAGCAGTAAATAATAATTTTGGGTGGACAGATGGGGTGAATAAACTCTACATGACGCTAGCGCAGGATATATTGTACGATGCCCCAGAAAGGAATTGCATCTTTTTTGATAACCACGATATGGAACGCTTGGTTTCAAAAATTGGCGAGGATATGAATAAGTACAAAATGGCGATGAATTTATTGTATACACTGAGAGGTATTCCTCAATTATATTATGGTACAGAAATTTGGATGAAGAATTTTAAAGACCCGAATGATGGTATGGTGCGTTTAGATTTCCCAGGTGGCTTTACAGGCGATGCTATCAATAAGTTTACTGCAGCGGGAAGAGATGCCAAAGAGCAGGAGGCATT
Source organism: Bacteroidota bacterium (assembly GCA_039796395.1). Taxonomy (GTDB): domain Bacteria; phylum Bacteroidota; class Bacteroidia; order Chitinophagales; family Chitinophagaceae; genus Sediminibacterium. The sequence continues at coordinate 5,737 of JBDKJW010000034.1, read as the reverse complement.
TAATTATGTAAAGAATCTAGGTAGTTTTAGAAAAAATGTATCGGCATTGCATGGCGGTAAACTTATTCAATACCTTCCGAAAGATGGACTGTACTTGTATTTTAGAACAGATGCTACAAATACAGTGATGTGTGTTTTTAATACAAGTGATAAAGAAAAGAGTGTAAATTTTAATGAGTATGCCGAGATAACAAAAGGCTTTACAAGTGCTATAAATATTCAAGACGGAAAACGTATAGCTTCTACCTTTACTCTTACACCTAAAACTTCGATCGTTCTTCATCTTCAAAAATAATTTCATGAAAAAAGTATGGATTATCCTGTTTGGTATGATAAGTATATCAAACATTCATGCGCAGGATTATGCTTCATTTAAGCAATATGCTTTTCCTACAGAATTGTGTAGTGCAGCTTCTGGGGCAAAAATTGCTTATGTGCTAGATGAAAAGGGAGTAAGGAATGTTTATGTTGCAGAGGCACCTTTATTTGCACCTCGTAAGCTTACAAGTTTTTCTGATGATGACGGACAAGAGATTACAAGTTTACGTATTTCTGATGATGGTAATTGGGTGGTTTTTGTTAAAGGTGGTGAACATGGGGGTAATTGGGAAACAGGAAGCAAGGTAAATCCGAATAGTAGTGTATTAGGTGGAGGAGTTGTAACTGTTATCAGCAAACAATTTTCGGGCGGCGTAATTAAAATATTAGGTACTGGTGATTATCCTGTAATATCTCCCGATAGCAAAAAAGTTGCCTATATAAGATCCGGACAAGTTCATGTTGTTGGAATTGATGGAATATCGGGTGGGGGAGAACTATTTGTTACGAAAGGCAATGTAAATTATGTGGAGTGGTCGCCTCTTGGTAAGTCGTTATTATTTACGGTGAATAGACAGGATCATCAATTGATAGGGTTGTATACGGATAGTGCTACACCCATTCGATGGATAGCCCCTTCCTTTAACAGAGATCAATCTCCAAGATGGAGCCCAGATGGGAAGCAAATTGTTTTTGTTCGATTGCCAGGTTTAGGTGGTGCACCTGATTCTATGTTGCCAAGAAGGCATAATACTTGGAGTATTCATACCGCAAATATTGCAACAGGCAGTACGCAATTATTATATACTGCACCTAAAACTTTGCGTGGTTCAGTACCAAGTACACATGGCGGTACAAATTTGCATTGGGCAGCCAATAACAGAATTGTTTATTTGTCGTATGAAGATGGATGGCCACACTTGTATTCTTTGGATGCCAATGGTGGTAAGCCTTTGCTCTTAACACCTGGCCATTTTATGGCAGAGCATATTCAATTGAGTGCCGATAAAAAATGGTTATGTTTTAGCGGTAATACAGGTTCAGATACAAAAGACATTGAGCGCCGACATGTGGTGCGTGTGGCGGTTGATAAGGCAGGGGTTGATGTAGTTACGCCGGGTGATGGTATTGAGTTTACACCGGTTATAACAAGTGACGGAAATACGATTGCTTATTTTTCTGCGACTACAGCTAGGCCTCCTGTATTGGCTGTTACAAAATTGGATGGTACAGAAAGAAAAATAGATTTAGTAGGTGCTCCACATTTGAATCCTGCATTTCCTATGGCTAAAATGGTGGTACCTAAACAAGTTATTTTTAAAGCAGCTGATGGGGTAGAAGTGCATGCCGATTTGTTTGAAGGCGCAGGTACAGGTAAGAAACCTTCGATTGTGTATATACATGGTGGGCCGCCCAGACAAATGTTATTAGGTTGGCATTATTCGGATTATTATTCGAATGCCTATGCATCCAATCAATATTTAGCAAGTTTAGGCTTTACTGTATTAGCAGTGAATTACCGATTAGGTATTGGCTATGGTTATGATTTTCATAAACCGGCAAATGGCGGCGCCGCAGGCGCCGCGGAATACCTCGATATTAAAGCCGCCGGTGAATGGCTGAAAAAACAACCCTTTACGGATCCAACCAAAATTGGTTTATATGGCGGCTCATATGGCGGCTATCTAACGGCAATGGGTTTAGCACGCGATTCAAAATTATTCGCAGTGGGCGTTGATATACATGGGGTGCATGATTGGACGGTAGACTTAGCTATGCGCGCCAATACCAATGCTTATGAGCATGCCCCCGATTTGCAATTGGCTTTAAAAACAGCCTGGCAATCATCACCTGTATCGAGCATCCATACTTGGAAATCGCCTGTATTGCTTATTCACGCCGATGATGATCGTAATGTACGCATCAACCAAAGTACCGATCTTATTCAGCGCTTGAATAAACTAAAAATCGAAAATGAAACTATACTTATTCCAGATGATACGCATCATTGGATGAAGTTTGGTAATGCAGTAAAAGTATATCAAGCCACAGCCGACTATTTCATAAAAAAATTTAAGTAATTTTACATTAAATTGTAGTTGTGAAGAAAGAATACTTTCAAGTAGGTTGTGATACTTGCAACGTAAGAATGCATTCTGTTTTTCATGTATTAGATGAAGATCAATCAAAGGCACTATCTGCTCAAAAATCTTGCGCAGTATATAAAAAAGGACAATACATATTTAATGAAGGGGGTATACCTTCGGGTTTGTTCTGTGTTAATAGCGGAAAAATAAAGCTTTCTGTTACTGGCTACGATGGAAAAGAACAAATTCTACGTTTAGCAAAATCTGGTGATATACTTGGCTATCGCGCACTTATTTCCAATGAGCGCTATCATTCTGCTGCCATTGCTTTAGAAGACACATCTATATGTATTATTGATAAAAATTATTTCTTTTCCCAATTAGAACAAAACCCTAAACTCATGCTAGAAGTAGCACGTAAGATGAGTTCAGATTTAAAAAAGGCGGAAGAGCATATAGTATCTCTTTCTCAAAAAAATGTGCGGGAAAGATTAGCGGAGGCATTGCTTTTCCTAAAAGCAACTTATGGCCTGCAGAACGATAAGTCTACTATCAATGTAAAATTGAGTAGAGAAGAGATCGCAGATTATGTGGGTACTTCAACAGAAAGCTGTATACGATTACTATCAGAGTTTAATCATGATGGCATCATTGAACTCAACGGTAAATCTATACAAATTAAGAATCTCCCGCTACTGATTAAAACAGCCAATATTGAAGATTAAAACATGATTTAAATCATGTTTTGAGCTACGTAGCATCATTTTTATTTTTTGTGGTTTCATACAATTTTACATCGTAATACGGTGTACATGTGTAAAACCAATGATCAGCTTAAGAGTCAACTAACTGCATTTGAAAATGTCATCTATCCAGCACTAATACAAGTTCTTGATATTGCGTCTAGCTGCGATAAACTAGAAACAACAACTCATGAAGGGATGCAAGTGCCAAAAGAAATGGTAGCCTCCATACGGGCAGTCTTTCACTCACTGGTAACCTACGAAAAAAAACTTGTTTTTCCAGCTATTGCTCAACTATTTGAGAAAGCCAGTATAGCTACACATACTCCCAACTTAGCAGATTTGCTTCAACTTACAAAAAGCAAAGAACATAAGATACATTCTTTAGTAAGAACCCTAGAAACAGTATTACAAACAGATGCGCTGCGCATGCATAGTAGTTGCTACGATATGCTTATTGAAAAATTTGATACACATTTTTTTACGGCAAAAGATAAGTGGAATACGATTCTCATGCACAAAATAAATAATTGTGCCTGTTTTAGAAAAACACTGATCCAAGCTTCGGGTTTTGTACTGTCTAACCAAAGTAAAGATGACAAATAGTGTAACCCATATTACAGTTTGTTATCACTGTGGCGAAGAAAAATTGAGTACAGAAATGATTGTATTTGCCAATAAATCATTCTGCTGTAGTGGCTGTAGTATGGTTTATCAATTATTGCAACATAAAGATCTCTGTACTTATTACGCATTACATGAGCAGCCTGGTATTAGTATGCAAAAAGGTACTTCAACACAGGCCTTTGCCTTACTCGATGAAGCTGAGTTGGCTGCTTCATTTATAGTTTTTCAAAATCAAGAGCAAACAGATATTATTTTCTCCATCCCACAAATGCATTGTAGCTCTTGTTTATGGTTATTAGAGAAACTACATGTACTTAATTCACACATAATTGGAAGCAGTGTAGATTTTGCTAATAAGAAGATTTATATACAATATAATCACAAACATATTTCTCCCCGTTCTTTGGCAGAGCTACTAGCCTCAGTAGGATACACGCCCGATTTGCATACAAAAGCGAATAGTAGATTGAGCGATATCGATCGAAGTGCAATACTTGAATTAGGCGTTGCAGGATTTTGCTTTGCGAATATCATGATGTTGAGTTTTCCGGAGTATTTAGGATTAAAGAATTTAGTTCAAGACGGGTTATCTCCGCAATTATTTAGAGGGTTAAATTTTTTGTTAGCTACGCTAGCTGTATTGTATAGCGGGAAAAGTTTTTTTAAAAATGCGTTTGTCGGAATTAGATTCGGTAAAATGAATATCGATGTGCCCATTGTATTGGCTTTGATAGTAACACTTGGTAGAAGCTTTTTCGACATTGTATCTGGAACTGGAGGAGGTTATTTTGATAGTTTTAGTGGTATCATTTTCTTTATGCTGTTGGGGCGTTATCTACAAGGTAAGGTGTCGCCTACCATGCATTTCAATAGGGAAGTATCAAGTTATTTTCCAGTAGCAGTAGCTAAATTAAGCATTGGAGGGGAAGAAATATATACGAAAGTTGAATCATTGCTTGTTGGAGATATTATTCGTATTCATTGCGATGAGATCATTCCAGTTGATGCGGATGTTTTAAGAGGTAATGCAGCTATTGATTATGCTTTTGTTACTGGTGAGTCACAGATTCAAGCTGTTGAAGTTGGCGCAATCGTTTATGCAGGAGGGCGACAAACTTCCACAGATATTGATGTAAGAGTAGTAAAGCCTTTTTCTTTAACTGCATTTACCAGATTATGGAATAACTCGGTTGATCAAAGTAAGCATATTAAAGCAAATGATTTTGTTACATCTATTAGTAATCACTTCTCTATAATAGTGCTTTTCATTGCCTTAGTAACTTGGGCGGTACGCTACTATTTTCAATTAACTGATCCAATCGGAGCAGCGGTAGCCGTATTAATAGTGGCTTGTCCGTGTGGCTTATTATTGACTTCAAGCTTCACGTACGGTTTTCTAATGAATATGTTTTCTCGAAAAGGGTTCTATATGCGTAATGGGGCAGTGCTCAGTAGTATGGCATCAACAACGGAAATCTTTTTCGATAAAACAGGTACACTTACTACTATAGATAACTGTGATGTAATCTACAAAGGCGGGATTCTTACTGATATGGATAAGGCAGTAGTAGCAGCAATGTTGCGCATGTCGTTACACCCAATTAGTAAGCGATTAAAGAAAGTAATGGGTGATGTTGACATTGACCTTGAGCATGTTAAAGAAGTACAAGGGGCAGGAGTAGAGGCTTGGTATAATGATACATATTATAAAATAGGTTCGGCTTCATTTATTGGAGTTGCCCAACATATAAATACCGCCACTAGTAATGTTTGGGTTGCAGTTAACAATGTTCCATATGGAAGATTTGAATTAGTGCAAGTATTGCGTAATGGTATAGCAAAGATGCTTCAGGAATTACCGTGCCCCATTACCGTATTAAGTGGAGATGATAAGGCAATGGAGCAAGTATTTAAGCAAGATGCAGGAGATCATATTTATTGTTTATTTGAGCAAAAGCCACT
>JBDKJW010000033.1:0-15770 GCA_039796395.1 Bacteroidota bacterium | reverse complement strand
CTTTGATTTAATCAAAGAACAAATAAAAATCGCTGCCGGAGAGCCTATCAGCGGTAAGAATTATGAACCTCAAATGTATGCCATTGAGTGTCGTATCAATGCCGAAGATCCCCTAAACGATTTCCGTCCTAGCCCCGGTAAAATAACGGTATTGCATACTCCCGGAGGTCATGGCGTTCGGGTAGATAGCCATGTGTATGCAGGTTACACGATCCCACCGTATTACGATTCAATGATTGGAAAACTCATTACAGTTGCTCGTACGCGTGAGGAAGCAATCGATACCATGTACAGAGCCTTAAGTGAATATGTAATTGAAGGCGTAAAAACAACGATCCCTTTTCATTTGCAGTTAATGCAGAATGAAGATTTTAGAAAAGGAAATTTCACAACCAAATTCTTAGAAGGGTTTAAAATGAAATAGGATAACGGATTGGTAAGCATGAAAAAAACCTCCGCCGCGGCGAAGGTTTTTTTTTGGGGGGATATAAAAAGTTTAATTAGTTACGAGGACCTCTATTCCTACGCATTTCATCCCAATATTCATTTACTGCTTTTATTTGATCATCAGTTAATGGAATAGCTTTCATTTTCTTATTTCTTTCATCACCTACTTCTTTCATTTTTTTATTGCGATCTTCTTCGCTCATATCGCGCATGCCACGCATCTCACCTTGGCTCCAGAGTTGTATTTCTAATACTTTATCGGCTTGCGCATCAGTGAGTTTTGTTTTTTCTATTAAACCCGGCTTTACACGCTGCTTCATCATTTCTAACATTTGGGCCGGATCCATTTGTCCACCACCAGGAGGTTGTGCTATTGCCGTAGCCATACAACCGAATATAGCAATACATGCTACGAGGATAATCTTTTTCATATGCTTATATTTTAAAACAAAATAGTGGATTATTTGAATCCACTATTTGTTTTATCGGTAAATATTAGCCAAAATTCGGCGCAGAAATCATCTTAGCGTAAGAATAACATCTCTCTGTACTTAGGCAAGGTCCAATATTCATCATCTACTAAATGCTCTAACTTATCTACATGGTAGCGAATATCATCAAAGAAAGCAGCTTTTACTTGGCTTTCATAGGCGATGGCTTTTGTTCTGGTATCACCCATATTATTGGCAATTTTTCTTGCTTCTACCATTTCATGTACTTTGCTATGAATTACTTGGATATGTTCACTTACTTCTTTCAATATAGTAAGTTGACTTTTATAAGCAGCTTCTGGTAGGCCAGCAGCTTTTAATCCGTTAACGTTGTTCAATAATTCATTTTGGTATTTGATAGCAGCAGGAAGAATATGATTGATGGCCAAATCGCCCATGATGCGTGCTTCAATTTGAACTTTTTTAATGTATTTTTCTAGTTCAATTTCATGACGCGCTTCTAATTCAGAATGACTATAAACACCATTCACTTCAAATAGTTTCTTTGCCTTGTCTGTAATCATTGCATCTAAAGCAACCGGGGTAGTTTTTAAATTAGGTAAACCTCTGCGCGCTGCTTCATGATGCCATTCATCGCTATAGCCATCACCTTCAAATAATACTTTCTTGCTTTCAACAATATATTTTTGAATTACATGCATGATGGCAATTTCCTTTTTATCACCTTTCTCAATCAACGCATCTACATCGGATTTGAATTTTTTCAATGTATCTGCCATGATCGTATTTACAACAGTCATTGCATTGGCACAGTTTGCAGAAGAACCTACTGCGCGGAATTCAAATTTATTTCCGGTAAAGGCAAATGGAGATGTACGATTACGATCTGTATTATCAAGCATCAATTCTGGGATGCTTCTGTGTAAATCTAATTTAAGAATGGCTTCGTCTTGTTCATCGAATTTTGTGCCTACTCTTGTTTCTACATCTGCTAATACTTTTGATAAGTACTGACCTATAAATACAGAGATGATTGCTGGTGGTGCTTCGTTTGCACCTAAGCGGTGATCATTTGGTGCAGAAGCAATAGCGGCGCGCATAATATCTGCATGATCATGTACTGCTTTGATGGTATTCACAAAGAAAGTGAGGAACATCAAATTTGTTTTAGGCGTTTTACCAGGGGCTAATAAGTTTACCCCAGTATCGGTAGCCATGCTCCAGTTATTGTGTTTACCACTACCGTTAATACCCGCAAATGGTTTCTCATGGAGGAGTATAACTAATCGATGACGCTTAGCTACACGCATCATTACATCCATTAATAGGGTGTTATGATCAACTGCAATATTTACTTCTTCAAAAATAGGTGCACACTCAAACTGAGCAGGTGCTACTTCATTATGGCGCGTACGAAGTGGAATGCCTAATTTGTAAGATTCATTCTCAAAATCGCGCATAAATGCATAAACGCGCTCAGGTATTGAACCAAAATAATGATCTTCTAATTGTTGCCCTTTCGCAGGCGCTGCACCATATACAGTTCTACCACTTTGAATTAAATCTGGACGTGCATTAGCGAGTGCTTCATCAATTACAAAATATTCTTGTTCCCAGCCTAGAGTTGCCGTAACCTTCGTTACGTTTTTATCGAAGTAATTACAAACGTCAACGGCTGCTTTATTTAAAGATTCTAAAGCCTTTAATAAGGGTGCTTTATAATCAAGAGATTCACCTGTATAAGACACAAAAATGGTAGGAATACACAATGTTTTTCCTTTACCAATTTCCATGATAAAAGCTGGAGAAGATGGATCCCATGCTGTATAACCCCTTGCTTCAAAAGTTGCTCGCAAACCACCACTTGGGAAAGATGATGCATCGGGCTCCTGCTGAATTAAAGCAGCGCCATCAAATTCTTCGATAGCCGTTCCGTCACTTTTTACAGTAAAGAAAGAATCATGCTTCTCGGCAGTTGTACCAGTTAAAGGTTGAAACCAGTGTGTAAAGTGTGTTACGCCTTTACTTTCTGCCCAAGCACGAATGCCATTGGCAATTTGATTAGCAACAGTACGGTCAATTTTTTTGCCGCCTCTTATACTTGTTATCAAGCTTTTATAACCCTCGTCGCTTAAATATTCACGAGCGGTTTTTAGGGTAAATACATTCTCACCAAAGATTGCGGTGATTTTAGCTCCTGAACTGGGCGATAATGTATCGCTTTCCTTTGAAATGCCGCTAATGGCATTAAAACGTAAAGACATAAATAAATCATTTTTTGGTACGCCAAAATAAAGCTAAAACACGATAAGATGGATAAAAAATGACTAAAATTATTAAAAAGGGTATTCTTTGTTAGTAAAATTAAATATATAAGTTTTTGTTATGTGAATTTGAGGGCATAAAAAAGCCCCTGCCTTAGCGGGGGCTTTTTTTATAGGCTATCTTTTTTAATGCTTACCAATAACAACTTTAGAAGGCTTGTACTTAACATTAGTTCCTTCTAGGTTTATGATATACAATTTCTGTGTACCATTCCCATCTACGTTCATTTGGAAAATATTCTCTCCTTTTACAGCATTTAAGGCTCTTGTGGCTATTACTTTACCACTGGCCGCCTCTGTTACTCGTAGTGTTAAGTTATAATCTTTTTCGGCTTTGAAGGTTACATTAAATCTACCGTTACTTGGGTTAGGATAGGAAGTAACATCGCGTGCCTGTAAACTTCTTAAATAACTGAGATCTTCTTTTGTGAAAGAAACGCCACTTAAAGAAACATTTACTTCAGTGCTTTGTCCGGCAGATGTTGGTCCCATTGAAATTACTAAAGAGCTAATATCATTCGGATTAAATGGTGCAGTAGATGTGCCTGATTTGAAATCTGATAAGCTAATCATATACTCCGTTTGATCTTTTGTGATCGGGAGTTGAATGCTATATTGGTCTTTCCAATTTGCAACAGATTGTTTCACCAAGGTAATATGTAAAGAAGTATTACCGGAAGCAGTGAATTTCAACGTTTTATAATCGCTTAAGTTTTGCGGAATTCCACCAGCTCTTAACAGCTTATAAACCGTTAAATAGTCGGGAGTAGTACCTGTAACAGCTGCATCTCTAAATAAAGGGAATTCGTCTTTTATGGCTGCTTTATTACTGTTTGTAACAGTAAAGTTTTTAATACTTGTGGTATTTGTATTGTAATCCAATCCCCATGCACCATCTGCCATAAATACTTGATCGGTTAACTTTCCGTTCATGTATAAGTTAATAGTAGACTCAAATAAATCACCGGTTGAAAGGCTAATATTTGCTTTCCCGTTGGCTCCTACAGATACAGGTACAATTCTTTTTAGTGTGTTCGTAGTTTGTTCATTTGCTCTATCGATAATTTCTAAATAACCGTTGGTGATAGTTTGGTTATTATTGATAGTGAGGTATAAGGAATCACTAACTCTTTTACCAATGGTAACATATGTTTTTGGTAAACCTGCATTACTATTGATTTCAGTAATAGTGTTGCTTGTTTTCAATCTATCAATTACATCAGCGGCCATTTCCTTAAGTAAGGCAGGTGTACCAGCCCATAGCTGAATATTGTGCATGTTTTCATCAGCCGTATAATCTTGATTTAACCAGTTCGATTGAATGGTATAGCTTGGGCGGCCAGTTTTCGAGCCAACAATAAAACTGGTTGCAAACTCTATTTCTCCATATACATTCTTCAAATTATACTGCACTAAGTTTATACCACTTATTTGCATCTGTTGTATGCTTAATAATTCTGAACCTTTTAATCTATCACAAACTGGTTTAGTATGATTATATACTTCATTAACGGTAGTTGTACCAAAAGAAACAGCTTTAGGTAGATTATTCAAAACATAATCAATGGCTAAAACTTCTTTTGCATTGGTAATACTTGTAAGATCTGCTGGAGTAGTAACTTTTGCTTTTAAGTTACTATTAGAAGCAATCTTTGTAGGTAAGATATCGCTTAATGATAGGGTACTTCCAGTTGAATTGCTGCGAACTGATGCTTTTATACCTGCATCTGGTAGGCTATTGTAGTTAACAATACCTTGTTCACTCTTAACGGCCTTATTAAATATTCTATAGGCAATGGCATCTCCTAGGCTCTTGCTTTCAACACCACCACCTCCGCCACCGGGTACCGTGCCCGACGGAGCAAATCCGAAATCTGTATTATGATCGTTAGCTCCTGCAACACCAGTTGTAATTGCTACATCTGCATCATCATTATTGAAAATACCGTCATTATCACGTGCAGTAGCATTAGGATCAACGCCACCATTATTGGTAATTGTTAAATCATAAGTGCCAAGGGCAGCTTGTTTACTGCCACCTCTTACGTTGGGTACGCGAATAGTGAATGCTGTGCCTGGCGTAAGCTGTGTGAGATTATATTTTTCAGACCCAGTGCTAGTTCTACTTGGGTCGCTAGAGAAAATATAGTTACCATTTGCATCTGTAATTGCAGTGGCAATAGTACTACCACCTAACCTTAGTTGTACGGTTACGCCAGCAATGCCATCTTCATCTGCATCTTGTATGCCATTACTATTAGCATCAAACCAAACACGATTACCTACTTCTATTGGGGCTGGCGCGGAAATGATCTCCAAATCGCCTAAACCACTTGCTTTGCCGAATACACTAACATCGTTACCAGTATATAATACTTTACCGTTTTTAGCCTGACCGGTTGAATTTGAATAATATCTAACGCCTCCTGTAAACCAATTATCGGCAGGGTCAAATGCGGTATTTAGTACCTCTTTTCCTGGAAAATTCGCTACACTACCTATACTTGTTTCATCATGGTCTAAATTACCAGTACTTACACTCGGATCACTTGCAAACATGGGCGCAAATAATGGATTATTATGGGGCGCATTTAATGAGAAACGATCTGTGTAATAAAATTCTCCGCCACCAGGGCCTTCATTATTTCCGGCACCAGTTGTAGTAATACTTCCTGCTGTACCATTGTTTTCAATAGCGAAATTAGTATAGCCACCACCGGTATTTGTTGCTTTCATTATGTCTCCACCTGAGTTACCAGTGTAGAGTGTTCCACCACTCATACCAAAATTCTGATTACCCGTTTGATGACCTGTTCTATCGCTAATCCCTAAAATCATCGCACCATTATCAGTCGGGTCGAATTCAATAGAACTCAACATAGGCTGAGGATAAATGGCAGGGCCGGCAGCTGTTAATTCGGTAAAACTTCTTGCCCATGGATGCCATGAGCCCTGGCACAAAGTAGCCGCAGCCACAGTTCCATTTGGATCGCTGTAGTTTGTATTTTTATTAACCCCAAATCCCGTATTAATATTAGCTCTTCTGTTAAATGTTAATGGCGTATTTAAAACTTCGGTAAAAGTGGCACTTGCTGGAGCAGTAGTTGCATTTACTTTCAGTACAATTGCTTTTAATTCACTTCTATCTACCGTAGAGTTATCCGGTTTAACACCATCTAAAACGCCACCAACATATATCGCACCACGATAGTATTTCACGGCAAAAGGCCTAAACGTACTATTGCCCTCAGTAACCCCAAACGACATATCATAGCGCTCAATTTGGGATGATAAAGTTGGTGCTGAACCATTGGCTCCTAAAGTAATTCTCCATAATCTTCTATCAGCCAAGTTAACTACGTATAGATATTTACCATCATCAGAAATACTAATGCCACCTAAACCAACTTTACCAACTTCGGTAAATACATTGCCGCCAGTAATATTGTCGTAATTAGCTTGTGTTTTGTTATTATTACCGGGGTTAAAGCTTCTACCGGGTAATGAGCCGGCATTGAATGCAGGGTTTACCGCATTAAGATTAACAAATGTTGTTGTATTTGTGGTAACATTCGTTGCTTTAGCGTTATTAGTAACATAAATACCATTAATTCCTAAAGAACCCAATGATACATGACGCTTTACAAAAGAGGCATAGTATAGTTTATCAGATTGGCGATTATAAGCTGTTCCCCATGTTGCACCGGTTTGTCCTTGTTTGGCAATAGCAACAGTTGAAGTGCCGTCATAATTAAAGGCATAAGCGCCATCACCTTCAGCAGCGTCGAACCAATTGCCAGATATAGTTTGGTTATCGCCATTTACATATGTTGGAACCACTATGCGTGCATTGGCATTATCTACATAATCACCAGGATAGTTCACGCCAAAATGAGCAGTGGTACTCGGCGCAGTTACAAATTGTACGTTTGTTTTGTTACCAACGCCAAAAGGAGCAGGAAAATCAGCAGACTGCCAACCAGTAAATTCTAAACGTACTTTTGTACCATTCGGAATTATCCCAATCGCAAAACTATAAGCACCATTTGCACCAGAAACAGTAGTGCCTAAAGCAGTACCCGCTGCATTGTAGGCAGTAACCGTAATGCCAGCGATTCCTGGCTCATTATAGGAAGCTGTATTTTCCTTAGCACCACTTGCATTGAAGTCGCGAAAAACAGTGCCACTTACCTGCGCATTTGCTAATTGTACAATGGCAAAAAAACTACATGCTAATAAGCATAGATAAGGAACAATCCTTTTCTTGTTTTGGCAATAGGTTTGTTGTGTGTAGAAATTAATCATACTTTCCCAGTTTGAATATTTTTATGTCAATTTTCTGAATGTGCTTACCGGATTTCATACTTTTTGGTTTTACTACCTAAAGCTAATCCTCAAAAATAGTTCCGAACAGGATATTAGATAATTTTGGATAGTATAAAAGTACTAAAAAAGCAAAGAATTGAAAGATTAATTTTTCGGTGCAAAGCATTGCGAATCAATGGCATACAAAGAAGTTGGTAGTTTTATATGAGGGATATTACTGTTTCTGGAAGGTTATTGTAGAATTTTTTATACATATAATATATTTTTAATTTATAATTAAAAGACTATCAATTAAATCAATGAAAATCATCAATTTAGAGAAAAAAATTTTCACAAACTGCCCTTTTTTGGGAAAAACCCAACTAATTGGTATCCCATTGCTTAGTTTTTTTCTCTTTTTGGGAATTTTTTTGTCGGCTCAACAAGAAATTAAGCCTTGTAATGCCCTGCCTGAATTTATTCAAACCCTTGGTTTTGATCCGCAATGGACGGCCTTAAGCAGTGCTGAAAAACAGAAAAAAGGGGTGGTATTAGTTGTATATAAAAAAATACCAGGACTAACTAGCCCGGAAGCAAACGGACCGCGAGAAACAGTGTATCAACATCCTAGTTGGAGACAAGGCGGCTATTTGTCGGCGATCAGTTTCGACAAAAAAGGAAATGCATACCTCATCCCTTCCCCATTTATTTCTATGTTAGATAATCCGATTGAAAAATTAAATACAATTTATAGCATAGATCATAATACAGGAGAAATGCAAGCTTGGCTCAGTTTACTACCAGCTAAAAAAACAAGTTTACAAAATCCTTATGGATTAATGGGGATTGCCTATGATTGTATTTCACATCATGTATTTGCTGCAACTGTAGCAGCCTCAAATCGTAAAAACGAGGCGGGATTAATTTATATGATTAATGTTGAAAGAAAACAAAAAGTAGATTCATTATTGGGTATTGATGCAATTGGTCTTACCCTTGCAATTGATGAGTTGGGCAATAAGCGATTGTACTTTGGGAAAGCCAGGATAGGAGATATATTTTCTATTGCTATTAATCAGCAAAACAAATTTGTAAAATCTTCTCTGCGAAAGGAATTGAGTTTGGATGGTATTGGTCCGCGTGGCGATGATAAAGCGCGAAAAATTAGGTTTCAAAATAATGTGATGATCGTTAATGGTATTGCCTTTAACTTTAATCTGCAAGCTTCTAGTGAGAAGCCCGAAACACAGTACAAGTTTCAATGGAATAAGCAAGAAAAAAAATGGCAATTGCTAGATTTACAATAATGGGTTGTATCCATAAGTGGAAACTTGTGTTGATGCTACTTGTTATTATTTTTTTTACGCTGTCATTTACTAGTTCATTTACGGAAACGGTTGTTAATCATTCAAATGGCGATCTTCAATTGCTAGGTAGATACCTATTTTATGATACAAGATTATCTTATAACCAAACAAAATCATGCGCTTCTTGTCATGATCCTTCCATTGCTTTTTCCGATGGATATCGAACCTCTGTGGGTGTAGATGGGTATGCGTTAAAAAGAAATGCACCTTCTTTAATCAATGCTCGCTATAAAGCAAGTTTAACTTGGGGTGATAGCATGGTTTCAAGTTTTTCAAAACAATTACCACTTCCTTTTTTTAATCAGCATCCTAAAGAATTAGGTTGGGAAAACGAGCAAGCAATAGTTGAAAGATTGCAAGATTATAGCGCTTACAAAACGCTCTTTAAAAAAAATTTTGGCAAAGAAAAAAATCCTATAAACATAAAAAATATTTTTAAAGCACTTGCTGCTTTTGAAGAAACAATAATTGCCAATGGGTCTGTATATGATGCTTATATAAATGGGAATACAGCTGTATTAACGGATAATCAAAAAATGGGTATGCAGTTATTTTTTTCAAAGAAATTAAAGTGCGGAAATTGCCATGCGTGGGAACAACCGAATACAATAGTCAAGTTTACATTTGAGAATATTGGTTTGTATAATATTAATAATAGCGGGAACTATCCTCATACCGATCAAGGGCTATTTGAAATTACAAAAAGGCAACCTGATAAGGGTAAATTTAGGGTGCCATCTTTAAGAAATGTTTTGTTAACAGCCCCATACACACACGACGGAACGGTAGCCACTATTGAAGAAATGATTGATATTTATGCAAGTGGCGGACGAGATATTAAAGCTGGAGAATTAATTGGAGACGGAAGAATGAACCCCAATAAAAGTAAGTTGGTGAGTGGATTTGTTCTTAGTAAAAAAGAGAAACAAAACTTGATTGCTTTTTTGCAGTCATTTACCGACACAAGTTATATGCAGAATAAAAAACTACTTTTTGTAGCTTTAAACTAATGGCTATGTTATATAAAAGATTTTGTTTAGGCTTTGCGTTGCTGCTAGGGTTTGTTGCTATTGGTCAAAAAAAGGTAACAACGGAAGCGGTTTATTTGAATGAGTATAGAAAAGACTTATTCAAAAAAGGATTTGTAGACACAGCCGATTACTTATTGAAACGAAAGCAAGAACGGGATGCTGTACTTGCATTATCCATGCCCGTAAAATTATTTACTGATCGGTTAGATGACTTGAACAACATAGCACAACAAGTGGCATTGTCGGACTCATTTTTTACTAAGTATGTATTTGATAAAAATACACGAAAACCACTGTGGAACGAGATTTTCGGAGTTTACCCAGCTAGGCCTGGTGATATTCGAAAGGGAATGAAAGTTTTGCCTGGTACGGCAAGGCGAGTTGAAATGTATAATTATGCATATAACCTAACAACAGTAGCATTGGTAGATATTTTTTCCCTTAAAGTGTTATCAGTAGATCATTTTCCACAAACACAACCAGACCTTCCTCCATCACTAATAAAGTTAGCTGTGCAAATAGCGATTGATGCGCCGGAAGTAACTAAAGCACTTGGTTTTAAGCCATCGGCTACGGCACCTGTAATGGCATCTACAAAAACAGCGCTAAATAGAACACGTTGTGAAAGATCTCAACATCTTTGTGTTGCACCCACATTTATTCAAGGCAATCGCGCATTATGGGCAATCGTTGATTTAACTGATAATAGAGTTGTGGGGTTACGTTGGACGAATACCAGCAAAGAAATTGCACAACCTGTAGTAACAGAAAGAAAGATCCAAAATGAAAACATCGCCGACTGTTATTGCAATAGGGTAAATGTGTTAAAGCAAAAAGGCTGGGAAATGGATTACCTATTAACCAGCTCGGATGGTTTGCAAATTAGTAATGTTCGATATAAGGGGCAAACTATAATCAATAGTGCTAAATTGGTAGATTGGCATGTAAGCTATTCTGGTACTGACGGTTTTGGATACAGTGATGCAGTAGGTTGCCCGATTTTCAGTGAAGCAGCGGTGGTAGCTACAGAACCACCCCAAGTAGCAGAAATTATGGAAGCTGATACGGTAGCCGGTTTTATGTTAGAACAAAAATTTTTTAGTGAATTATGGCCAGGGCCCTGCAATTATAGTTATTCGCAACGTTATTTTTTTTATACCGACGGGCGATTCCGTATGTCGTGTGCTTCTATTGGTAGAGGATGCGGGAATAATGGCACGTATAGGCCCGTTTTTAGAATTGGGTTTGCCGGTAATAATCAGGTTTTCTCAGAATGGGAAAATGATAAATGGACGATTTGGCAGAAAGAAGGATGGAAATTACAAGATGCAACCACTACCTATTACCATGATAAATACCAATTTAAACTCAATACAGGATTGAATCGTGGCTATTTTATTGAGCCGGGGAGAGGGCAGTTTAATGATGGAGGAAGAGGGGATAATGCTTATCTATATGTTACTAAAAATCATCTCGATAAAAATGAAGGCGAAACCGATTTGGTAACCATAGGGCCATGTTGTAATACCGATTATAAACAGGGTCCAGAAAAATTCATGGAGCCAATTAAGGAGAATATTCAAAATACTGACTTAATTTTATGGTACGTGCCACAGCTGAAGAATGATGATACCCCCACATCTAAATACTGTTGGGCCGAAACCTATTACGAAAACGGACAGTATAAAGTAAAAACATACCCCTGTTTTGCAGGACCAATGTTTGTTCCTTTTAACAAATAGTGTATATTTAGACGAATTGAATATGAACGGAAAAATTAACCTGATGATTGCCGATGATCATCCGCTCTTTGTTGAGGGGATGAAAATGATCCTTGGTGGGGAAGAGACATTTAATATCAGTGGCATCGCAAATGATGGAAAGCAGTTGTTGTACTTACTAACTCAACAAGTGCCTACTGATTTGATTTTGTTGGATGTAAATATGCCTAACTTGAATGGGTTAGAAACAATCAAGTACATTAAACAGTCGTTTGGGGCTGTAAAGGTATTAATGCTATCTGCCTATAGTGATGAAAAAGTTGTACAAGAAGCCAAAGAAGCTGGTGCCGATGGTTATATACTAAAAAGCAGTAGCAAGGATGAGTTGCATCATGCCATTATGGAGGTATATGCAGGTAAACCTTTCTTCAGTGTACAGAAAGAAATTAATTACGATGATGCGTTTAAAAAATTAGATGCTTTTTTGCGTAAATATGATCTTACCAAAAGAGAGAAAGAAATCCTACTCTACTTAAAGCAAACCTATACTAATCAGCAAATCGCAGAAAAATTACACCTTAGCATTTATACGGTTGAAACACATAGAAAAAATATTATGCAGAAGCTCAAACTCAATTCACCTGCTGCTTTGGTGAAATTTATGATTGAGTTTAATTTATAATTATTTTCATTGGCTTTAATGATAAGCCGATACCCTCTACGGAGAGTAATAGTATAGCACTTGTGGATGATTTACCCAGCTGAATGGGGATAGTGTTATCTCCCTTACTTGCATTAGCTTGTTTGCTATAAACAGTTCTACCGCTACCCATTTCAGTAACTTTCAAGGTTACTTTCATTTTTTCGGTACTGCGAAAAGATGCATATAGTATTCCCGCATCACGCGATATCGGATTAGGATATACATGAATTTGTTGCTGTTCAATATTTTCAAGAAAGGCAATACTTTTTTTGGAAAATGCTACTGTATTCAATTCTGCATCAATAACTGTTTGTTTACCATCTGTAGTTTCAAAAGCAAATACAATCGTAATAATATCATTAGCATTAATTGGGGCTCCATGGCCATTGGAGACAAAATCACTAAAATTTATTTTGTAGGATGTAAGATTAGCACTAACTGGTAGTATATATTGGTATTGTTTAGAAAAATCTGTAATACTATTTTTTACGAGTGTTATGCGTAAGTTGGTATTTCCCTTTGCTTTAAAAAGCAGGGTTTTATAATCGGATAAATTTTGTGGCGCACCAGCACCACGTAATACTTTATATGCCGTTATATAACCAGCTGTGTTTGCAGTTACTTGTACATTTCTGAATATTGGGTATTCATCCAAAAATACGCGTGCACTATCATTCACAACGTTGTATTTTTTTATTACAGTTTTGTTAGAATCATAATCCAATGCCCATGGTCCATCACTCATATATACTACATCTTGTAGCTTTCCGCCCACATACATAGATACATTGCTTTCAAAAGCATCAAACATGGGAAATGCAACTGCCGATTTACCATTTGCTTTTAAACTGAATGGAACTACCCTTATAGTTTTTGAAGTAGCCGTTTCGCTAGCCCTCTCTTCTACTTCAAAATAACCACTTGTTGCAGAAGTTTCATTTTCAATTTGCATGTTTAATGATAAGCCAGTTCTGTTGCCATTTATGATATATATTTTTGGTAATGCAGCACTAGGTGTATTTTGTACAACAGGCATAATCGTATTCAGTTTAGTTAATATTTCAAGTGCCATATCTACACATAAATAGGGAGCAACGCCCCATATTTGGTAGTTATAGAGCGTATCTTCTGTAACATAATCTTTATTTAACCAGTTAGATTGAAATGAAAAATTATTTCTACCCCTTTTTTTGCCAACTGTAAAACTCATGGCATACTCGATGTTACCAGTTTCTTGTTTGAGGGTATAGCGAATAAAATTCAAACCATTTAACTTGAAGTTATCCATGCCAAGTAGCTCAGCGCCTTTTAACCGATCACAAATAGGTTTTGTATGATCATACATGATGCCCAATGTTTTGGTAGCAAAAGCAACGGCTCTACATACACCAGTTGATTGAACAAAATCAATGGATCGAACTTCTTTTGCATTGGTAATACTTGGTATATCAGTTGGGGTGGTTATATAGGCTGTATGTCCGGAATCAAGCACCCTCGTTGGCATAATATCAGCAAGCTTTAATTCGCCCGAAGTACTGTTGCTTCTAATTGTTATTACTTCATTCTCTAATCGCATAAAATGCTTGTAATCTATTTCTCCACTCATGCCTGTTTTAGCTCGATGATAAACTCTTTTAGCAATTTTATCTCCCAGTCCCTTACTTTCAAGGCCGCCCGTATTTCCTGAAAAAGAAATGTGCCCGTCGTCTGTTAAGTCGGGAATACTATCTATTTTATCTACACAATTAACAGGTATGATTGTAGCGAAGAAAAGCATGTCATTAAAATCTTGGTCGCAAGCGGGGTCATCTCTTCGGATATCTTCAAACCCAATCACAAAGCGATTCGTAGCTGTATCACGCAATAGTATTGTATGCTTACGTAATGCTGGATCTGTTTCCGGATTAAATGCAGAAGTAGAGTAGAGCGTCCACTTACCAGGCGTAACAATATTGCCATCCCAACCATCTGCCATTAACACAAACCCTATTCCAGTTCTTGCCGGGAAATTACCTAAGTATACTTTATCGCCAGGGTCTAGCGCGCCACCAAAACCAGATTTGGATGCATTGGGGAAAATTATTTTTATTTGGCTGGGTGGTGGTGGTGATAGTAGAGGGCTATCTAAGTTAAATGTATAAAAACCGATACCATTGAGGAAAGAAGCGCCTTCATCTACAAAAGATACCCACACATCTGAAGCACATAGCACGTTTAGTGTTTCTGTTCTTCCGTCTGCAATTAAAACAGGATTATAAACAGGTATTGGTCGAGACTCTGGTAGGGTAGTATTGATAGCATTTTTAAAAATTAAACCAATGGTGTCTTTGGGGATAACAAGGTAGTTAGGACGTCCTTGATTTGAATAGGTACCTAAATATTGATATTGGGCTTGCGATACCAAACCTATACTTAGGAAAATAGTAAATATATATTTACACATTGGGCTCACGGATTGAACATAAAATTAAGATTCCCATGGTATTAACGGTAAAAACGCTGTTTTCGTATGTTTATTAAAAATGCATTTATATAAGTCGAGCATGTTTTAAATGATTGAAAATCAGCGAATTAAGAGTTTATTTTTTTGCAAAATAGCCTTTCATAAAATACCATGTTCTGGCGATTTAATTATCGTTGTAACTTTTGCATCTAAAGTACGTTCTATGCATACAAAACTAAATCGCATGAAAAAATTATTCTTTTTATTCTTCTCTATTGCAGCTATATCTGCTTGTGGTCAAATGTGGGGAGAGCGTGTTTCAGGAAATGGTAATATGAAAACAGAAGAAAGAACGGTAGGTTCATTTTCTGGTATCGGAAGTTCAGGTTCTTTTGATGTTGAATTAAGTTTTGGAAAACCAGGATCCATTCGTATTGAAGCGGAAGAGAACCTTTTGGAATATATAGAAACCAAAGTGGAGAATGATGTGTTGATGATCCGCTTTCGAAAAAATATAAATATCAATCATAGGAAAAAGATAACTGTATATACCTCTTTGACTAAGATGAGCAAGGTTGCATTATCTGGTAGCGGTAATGTAAGAGGTGCAGGTGATTTTGGAAATGATGGTAATACTGAATTTAAGGTATCGGGTAGTGGGGATATAGATATTGCTTTTGATCGTATAAGATCTTCTGAGGTTTCTATTTCAGGTAGTGGTAAAATTATTTTAAAAGGAAGAGGAGAATCAGTAGATATTCGAATCAGTGGTAGCGGTAATGCAGATTGTGAAGGATTGATTGTTGATGATGCAAAAGTATCAATAAGCGGTAGTGGGAATACTAGGGTAAATACGAATAGATCCTTAGAAGCGAATATAAGTGGCAGTGGTAATATTTCTTATAAAGGTGCTGCTACTGATATAGTAAAGCGTACTGCAGGTAGTGGCCGTGTTAGTAAGATATAATTAACCTTTG
>JBDKJW010000032.1:0-16328 GCA_039796395.1 Bacteroidota bacterium | reverse complement strand
AATAAGCCTCACGATTATTCATACTCAATTACGGAACAATTGCACCAACTGGGCTAGTTTATCTTTTAGATTTTTTCTATCTACAATAAAATCTAGAAACCCATGGTCTAATAAAAATTCACTTCTTTGAAAACCCGCAGGTAAATCTTTTTTTATAGTTTCTTTAATTACACGTGGGCCTGCAAAACCAATAAGCGCACCTGGTTCAGCAATATTCAAATCGCCTAACATCCCAAAGCTTGCAGATATACCGCCAAAAGTAGGATCAGTTAACAAAGAAATATAGGGAAGCTGTGCATCGCTAAGTTGAGATAGTTTGCCACTGGTTTTAGCCAATTGCATCAAACTAAATGCACTCTCCATCATTCGAGCAAACTCAAAATCCATACAAGCAATAACCAACCCTTCGCCATTTACTTTACCCACTGCTACCCGCATTGAGTCTTTCAAATCTGTTTTGGCATGGATATCATCTAGCCTTTTTTGATAGGGCTTTAAATCGGTAAAGCCTAAAGCATCTTTACTACGAATATTATCGAATAATTCTAAGTACTCATTATTATCGAAAATAATATCATAATACTCCTCACTACCTACTCGATGATGATGGTTGCACTTGGAACAAACAAATAGATTTTCTTTGAGTTCAGTGGTAGTACAAATGAAATTACATTCCGGGCATTTATTCCAAAGTCCTTCAGGAGTTTCTTTTTTATCGGCTGTTGAGGTTAATATTCCTTTACGCTTCCGTGTGAACCAGCGCGATTTACTTACTTCTTGTTGCTGAACCTCTTCACCACCTCCACCAGTTAAATTCAATTCAATATCTTCTTCCAGTTCTTTTTTCATATTAGCTTACACGATTGGGGGCGGAAAGATAATAAATATCCCTAAAACAAGGTTTTTTGTGCAAAAACAGCCCTGTTTTAAGGTAAAAACTAGCTATTTCTGTTGATACAGTTTAAATCGTCGAATGCTACTTCTAAGCGTTTTGCAAAGCTTTCTTCACCTTTACGCAACCAAACACGTGGGTCGTAGTATTTTTTATTGGGCTTATCTGCTCCTTCTGGATTGCCTAATTGTGCCTGTAAATAACCTTCATTCTTTTTATAGTAGTCTTTAATACCTTCCCAAAATGCCCACTGTAAATCAGTGTCGATATTCATTTTAATAGCACCATAACTAATAGCTTCTCTAATTTGATGCTGAGGAGAACCACTACCACCATGAAATACGAAGTAAACAGGTTTGGCACCTGTTTTCAATTCTTTCTCAATATAATCCTGACTATTCTTTAAAATTTCGGGACGCAGTTCAACATTACCCGGACTATAAACCCCATGTACATTTCCGAATGCAGCAGCAACCGTAAATAAATTACCTACTTTACTTAATTCAGTATAAGAATACGCAACATGTTGCGGTTGTGTGTATAATTTATCATTTTCAATGCCACTATTATCAACTCCATCTTCCTCACCACCTGTAACACCTAATTCAATTTCAATGCTCATACCTAAGGGTGCCATTCTTTTAAAGAATTCAACAGAAGTATGTATATTTTCTTCAATAGGCTCTTCAGATAAATCGAGCATATGCGAGCTGAATAGCGGGCGTCCATTTTCTTTATAATATTGCTCCCCTGCATCTATCAATCCACTCACCCAAGGCAACCATTTTTTGGCAGCATGATCCGTATGTAAAACAACAGGTACACCATAATATTTGGCAACATTATGAATATGTAATGCACCAGATATACCGCCAGAAATATTTGCTTGTAAAGCTTCATTAGGCATTCCTTTACCGGCAACAAATTGTGCACCACCATTTGAAAATTGAATGATTACCGGAGAATTTACTTTTGCGGCAGTTTCTAATGTAGCATTAATTGTATTGGTACCGATGGTATTAACAGCCGGTAGGGCAAACTGATTATCTTTCGCATCATTATATAATGCTTCTAATTCTTTTCCAAATAAAACACCTGCTGAATATTTTTTCATGATCTCCCTCTATTTTTGTTTGATAGAAAATTTATGTTTGCGGGTCGAATATACTCGAAATTCGTAAATTGAAATTGAAAAAATAAACAGCCATGCCTAATTTGATCACGATTTCTGCTACTGTACACGCACCCATTGAAAAAATATGGGAATATTGGAATAGCCCTGAGCATATTATGCAATGGAATAATGCGTCGCCTGATTGGCATACGCCATATGCCACTAGTGACCTACAAGTTGGTGGCAAGTTCACATCAAGAATGGAAGCTAAAGATGGAAGCTTTGGGTTTAATTTTGAAGGAGTTTATGATGAAGTGGAAACTAATAAATTAATTAGATACACTATTGCGGATGGAAGAAAGGTAACCGTTGTATTTGAACTTACTTCTGGGGCTGTATTAATCACAGAGAGTTTTGAAGCAGAAAATCAACATAGTATCGAAATGCAACAAGCAGGCTGGCAAGCCATTTTGAATAACTTTAAACAATATGTTGAAAGCTAATCGGTTAAGTTTTTGGGTTGATAATATTAGTAGTTAAGATATACAAAACTTATTTTAAGTAAACGGCCTGAAATTTTGCCAGGGGAGCCATTCTAGCCCGATTTAGTTGTAGTGTATCACCTTTTACATAATAACTATCTACGTTACCCAAAACTTTGAGGAATGCCGATTCAGTGCCATCATCATTCATACAGGCCATTAAAGTGCCTGCCATTTGGGTGAATTTAATGCTACCATTACCTTTTAATTCATAGCCTCCTATAAAACTGTTACAACCTCCATTTCCGTTTACCCGATTATTTTCCTTTTTTAAAATCATATGCGGCTCTTTACCATTAGCACCAACCGTTACTTGCTTGCCATTTAGTTCTACCAATTTCCAGTATTTCTCAACAATGGCATCATCAGCAACAAGTGTATTTACGTTTGGCGTTTCCAAACTTACTTGTTTAGGTGTTTCACAGGAAAAAGTGGCAAATGCAAGTATTCCAACTGATAATATAAATTTTGACATATCTTTTTTTGGTAAGATATAAATATTTATCAAATTCCATAAAGGAGATGGCTAAAAAAATACAAATTATTAGCGAAGCACTTGCATTAGTTTCTTTTTTTTAACCTTTAGCCCAGTTGGTTCTATCCAAATTTCATCGTTATCGGATTCCATATAACGAATAACAC
Organism: Bacteroidota bacterium; assembly: GCA_039796395.1. Taxonomy (GTDB): domain Bacteria; phylum Bacteroidota; class Bacteroidia; order Chitinophagales; family Chitinophagaceae; genus Sediminibacterium. The sequence continues at coordinate 13,138 of JBDKJW010000032.1, read as the reverse complement.
CCCGATTGTACACCACAACACGATATTGGATAATTACTTTATTGTTTTCAATTAAAAAACGTAAAAAAGTGTAGTCATTAAAAACACTTGCTGTATTGGGTGGTAAATAACATTTTTGATTAATCAGTAAATCAGCGGTTTTATCGCCTTTAAAATATTTTTGTAATAATTGAATATGGGCATCAGAACCCTGTTCACCTAAGCCTAGTGCGGTGGTTAATCCGCAATTTGTGCCATCACAATTTGAACCAGCAATGGCTGCATAATAAGCTACAATGGCTTTCATGGGCTCACCGAAATTTTTAATCACAGCCTTGTTTACAACACCAGACACTGTTTTGTTAGAAGGCTCAATAATATCTATTTCAACAGTTTGCCCACTAAGGGTCGCAATAAAAACAAAGCTTAATACAACCAATGCTATTCGCATAGTTTTTTGTTAAAGATATACTTTCTTAACGCAAGCCATCACTCGTGTTTTCCATAATTCTTCTCACCTGCAGTTATTGCAAGCGGCAAAATATTTTGCGAGGGTGGGAGCGGACAAGTTGCATAGGGTGTAAATACACAGGGTGGATTATAAGCCTTGTTGAAGTCGACGATAAAGCTATCTGCTAGTTGATTTTTGGGGATAGAAATAAACCGACCACCATGGTAAGTTGTTTTACCCGTTGTTTTGTCGCCAAAAACCAAGAGTATTTCATTTCCCTCATCAATAGCATCTAATGTATATCGATTATTATTTATGGTGAAGGTAACTTTACCGCCATAAGCTGTTTCATTAGTTTGCCCGAGTACATTCGTAATAGCAATACTCGTTAAAGGATTATTCTTTAAGAGTGAAGCCTGCACACGCCAAGTACTATCGGTTTTGTAACGATCAATTCCTTTAAAATTGGTGATTGCAGCACTTGATAAATCTCTCAGTCGTACCCCTAACTTATCAGCTCTCTTAATAATCGTGAATCGTAGATTGTTATATGCGATAACAGGCGTATTCGCTTTTTCATCAAATATCAATACGCTATCTTTTACTAATTTACCATCTATTGTAAAATCAACTTGCTTGGCGGGTAGTAAATACACGGTATTATTTACCCTATAGAGCTTACCCGCAGTAGCAGGAATGGTTCCTTTAGGAAATACTAAATTATTTTTAGTATCACTGCCGAATGTTTGTACGCCCGGTTCCAACCAAAATAAGCCAGCTAAATTTAACCAGCCTTTTTCGGCTTTTAAATGCTCAACCCTTTTTTGATTCCATTGCTCAATCTCTTTTGCATATGCAGTTATTGGCTGTGCAGTTACCTGATTAATGATGCCCAATATGAAAAGGCCTACTAACTGAAACGGGGATTTTATCTTGCTCATTATTAAGTCTACTAAATTAGTAGACAAATATACAACAAAAAAGCCAACTCCTTAAAGTTGGCTACATATTAGTTTAGTTGAAGTGCAGGCCAACGATAGTGCTGACTATCATACACAAATAATTCTTCCACTTCGTAGGTCCAGTATTTATATAATGGAGATTTCACTAAATGCTTATCGGCAATTTCTTTGCTGGCAGTATTCATGGTTATCCAACAAGTTTGGCTTTCCATACTTACCGCATAACTATCAATTATTCCCTGATTTATTAAATGATTAATATAAGTGCGATGGGAGGGTACAAGCTGCATAAACTGCTCATCCATCGTAAACCGAATAATGGCTTGAAATTTTTTCATAATGAACGATTAACAAATTCTTGTAATCAAGATTCATGCTGAAAAAAGGAAGGTGACAAACTTACCAGTATTTTGCCCTTTTGTCGGCAAGAACATTTAATTTGAACTACAAATAAAGATCATGATAAAAACTATTACGCTGCTCCTTGTTTCGAATATATTTATGACCATTGCTTGGTATGGTCATTTAAAAGATAAGGGAATTCCATTATGGAAAGCGATCATAGTAAGTTGGGGTATTGCTTTTTTTGAATACTGCCTAATGGTTCCGGCAAATAGAATCGGGTATGCCAGTGGTATAAATGCCTTTCAACTTAAAATTATTCAGGAGGTACTTACGCTATTGGTATTCAGTGTGTTTGCCGTTGCTTATTTAAAAGAACCGTTTCATTATAAATACTTGCTGAGCTTTTTATGTATGCTTGGGGCCGTATTTTTTGCTTTTAAAAAATAAGGGAGGCCCTTGCCGAACGCTCCCTTTATTCCTGCTGCTAAACTATTTTATCAACGCAAACCTTTGCGATGCATTCGGCCTGGTTTAACACCTAAGCTATCTGAACGATGCTTCATTTTTTCTTTCCATTGCTGTTGCTCTTCTGGACTTAATTGATCATAACGATCCTTCATTTTCTTACGCATTTCTTTTCGCTGCTCTGGTGAGGCACTGTCGCGCTTTTCTTTCATACGATCATGAAATTGCTTTTTCTGTTCCGGACTTAAACTATCATATTTTGCTTTAAGCAGCTGATTGCGTCCGCGTTGAGCAGATACATTTGTTTGGGTGAAAACAAGTGTAACCAATGCGAGTAAGAGTATCTTTTTCATTTTTTATCTTTTCTATATGACTGCCAGTGCGCTTAATGGTTTAATCACAGCGTTCATAAACTAGAAATAGATATCTTCTATAAACATAATCTCTTTAATGGATGCCCCATTTAATTGAATAGCAATCGCATCGAATTGAATATATTTCCATCGTTTATTTTTGTATTGATAAGCAACGGCTGCATTTTTCAAGTGCTGCATTTTTTCTTTGCTAATACTTTCTTCGGGGTAACCATATTGGGTACTAGTTCTGGTTTTTACTTCTATAAAATGGAGGATCTTTCCTTTAGATGCAATTATATCAACCTCCCAATGCTTATGCCGCCAGTTTCTATCTTGAATAGTATAACCTCTTTCTGATAAAAAATGAGTGGCAATATCTTCTCCTTTTTTGCCTGTTTCTAAGTTTTGGTATAACATTTTATTTTTTGAACAAGATATTGGATACAGATTCGTTATTATCAGGAATAAATACCTAATTCCTATGTTGAAAGAACGGTTTTTTAAGTTGAAAGGGGTAGTGCAGCATTATGCTTGGGGCGGTACAAATTTTATACCTGCATTGGTGGGTGTTGCCAATGAGGCCAATAAACCTTGTGCAGAGTATTGGATGGGGGCACATGCTTCTGCACCTGCTACCTTGCAGTTAAATGGCGAAACGATAGGATTAGATCAATTGATTGCACAATATCCTGCGGAAGTACTTACCAGTGGTGTGTTTGAACGTTTTGGAGAGTTGCCATATTTATTTAAAGTACTCGATGTACATGAAATGCTTTCTATTCAAGTGCATCCCACAAAAGAAGAGGCAGAAAAAGGGTTTGATCGCGAAAACGAAGCAGGCATTCCCATCAATGCGCCTCATAGAAATTATAAAGACAGAAACCATAAGCCAGAAGTGATGATAGCATTGGGTGAATTTTGGTTATTGCATGGTTTCAAGTCGAAAGCGGCACTCGAGAAAACCTTAGAAGAAATAGCAGAGTTTAATGTTTTTCTTCCTCTTTTTAAGAAAGAAGGAATTAAATCACTCTATCAACTGGTGATGGAGATGGATCAAACATCGGTAAATGCTATCCTTTCTTCTTTAGTAAAAAAAGAAATACGAAGAAAGCAAAATGGCGAAATAACAAAACAGCATCCGGGTTGGTGGGCGGCAAAAGCTTGCGAGGCAGCTGGTGCAATGGAAGGCAATATGGATAGAGGTATTTTCTCCATTTATTTTTTCAATATTGTTGAGGTAAAACCTGGCGAGGCCGTTTTTCAAAAAGCGGGTGTACCGCATGCCTATTTAGAAGGACAAAATATAGAGCTTATGGCCAATAGCGATAATGTGCTTAGGGGGGGCTTAACACCCAAGCATGTAGACGTTCCCGAGCTCATGAAGCATACCCTGTTTGAAGAAGTAACGCCAGAAATAATGGCTGGAAACCCCGCACGAGAAGGAGAGAAGATATATCCTTGTCCGGTTCCAGATTTCGGCATCAGTAAAATTGAATTAGGTCCTGGTGGATCTTATGTTGCCACGGCTAATTCAACTGAAATTATCATCATTACTGAAGGGGGGGCTTTGATAAATAATGGTATGGTGCTTAAAAAAGGTGAAGTGGTGGCCATGCTACCTGGGGTAGAATACCAAATACAAGCGTCGGGAAATGCCGTTTTGTTTAAGGCTTTTGTACCCGTTTAGGCTATTATTCACAAACTGGGTAAAAACCAAACTTGTTTAATCGCTTTAACACTTATTTTTGCACCGAAACAGATAATAATGAAAACTAATAAGAACCTTGTTTTTGCCGCTGTGATTATGATTTTGGCAACCGCTTTATACCGTATTTTCCCTAATCGTCCGGGTGGCTTTGCCCCACAAATTGCGGTGGCATTATTTGCAGGTTCCCTATTTGTAAAGGATAAAAAGTGGGCCTTTGTTTTACCACTATTATCCATGGTTATTTCCGACGGATTGTACCATTTGCTCTATATTAATGGTTTAACTGATATACAAGGATTCTACAAAGGTCAATGGATTAATTATTTATTGATTATGAGTACTACTTGCTTTGGCTTCTTTGCTAATCAAAATAAACCTGCTTCAATAGTTGGCGCAGCGGTTGGTGCACCTACTTATTTCTTTTTAATATCTAACTTTATGGTTTGGATGGGTAATGGTGGCTTGAAACGCCCTAAAACTTTTGAAGGTTTAATGCAGTGCTATAATGATGCACTTCCTTTCTATAGAAATAGCTTGATTGCTGCCTTAGTATTTACAGCAATATTCTTTGGAACCTATGCCTGGGCTAAAAAAACGCGATTATTACAGCAAGCTTAGTTCAGAAAAACAATAGTTTTCGTGCTCCCAAGCTTTCTTTACTTCAATAACTAATGGCTTGTTGAATAAGCCGCAATTTGTTACAAGGGTGTGGAATTCACCATTCTCTCCACATGGATCAATGTTTTTCTGGATTAAATCGAGTACTACTTCTTTAGTTAAAATTGTACCACAAGTTTTTATACCAAGTGTATTATTGCAACTAATAATCATAGTTTCAATACCATTGCTAAGCATTTCTTTTACTAATGCTGTTCTATCTAATTGCCATAATGGTAAAAGCGTTGTAAGGCCTGCATTGGCGCATACTTTTTCTTCCCAGTCTTTATGGGGTTGTAAATCAATATCCCCAAAAACAGCATAATTTAAATTGTACTTAGCCTTAAGATTAATTAATGCATTTGTAAAATTTTCTTCATAGTTATTCCAGCTACTGGCAATCGTATACAGCGGAATTCCTATGGCATCAGCCTGTGTTTGTAAAATATTTATGGGTATACCATGACTTCTAGAGATCTTTCCTTCTTCATTCAATACGTTTAAAAGGACTTTTGGTACATAACCCATTTCAATAGCTTTTATAAGCGCATAACAGCTATCTTTTCCACCACTCCAACTGCATAATAGGTTTTTGTTTTCAGCACTCATCACTTGTGTATTTCGTTTTCATAAACGGTATCTACCAATAAATTTTTACCATCTGCTGCAGCAGTTGCTAATTCATCACAGCGATTATTGAGTGCGTTATTTGCGTGCCCTTTTACCCAAATAAATTGTATAGAAAATTTTTTTGATAGTCGATAATACTGTTCCCAAAGATCTCGGTTTTTTTTACCGCCTTTAAAATCAGTTTTTATCCAATTATCTAACCATTTTTTTTGAACACTATCAACGATATACTTGCTATCTGTATAAATAGTTACAGGTATTTGCTGTTTAGTAAGTGATTGAAGGGCAACAATAACAGCCAATAATTCCATTCGGTTATTGGTTGTTAGCCTATAACCGGCTGCCATTTCTTTACGTTTAGTTCCCCATAATAATACAATGCCATAGCCTCCTGGTCCGGGGTTCCCACGTGCAGCGCCGTCTGTATAAATTAGTAATGGATGTGAACTCATGCGGCGAATTTACACCTGAAATACACCCGTAGCGAATTTATCTATATCAGGATTATGATTAGCTGCTGCGATACCTTCTGCAATTACCTTTCGGGTATCTATCGGATCGATAATATCATCTACCCATAATCGAGCGGCAGCGTAATATGGCGTTGTTTGTTTATTATATCGATCTTTAATAGTATCTAATAATTTTTTCTCTTCTTCAGCAGAAACCTCTTTTCCTTTTGCCTTCATAGTGGCTACTTGTATTTGTGCCAATGTTTTTGCAGCCTGATCGCCCCCCATTACGGCAATTTTTGCAGAAGGCCACGCATAAATAAATCTCGGATCATAGGCTTTACCGCACATGGCATAATTACCTGCCCCATAGCTATTACCTATAATGATAGTTATTTTTGGTACTACTGAATTGGCAACTGCATTCACCAATTTCGCACCATCTTTAATAATGCCACTGTGCTCACTTCTACTACCCACCATAAAACCAGTTACATCTTGTAAGAATACCAAAGGAATTTTTTTCTGGTTGCAATTCATAATAAAACGTGCGGCTTTATCGGCACTATCATTATAAATAACACCGCCAATTTGCATTTCCCCTTTTTTGCTTTTTGCAACTAACCGCTGATTGGCAACAATCCCAACAGCCCAGCCATCTATACGTGCATAGCCACATAAAATTGTTTTGCCATAATCTTGTTTAAACTGGTTAAACTCACTATTATCAACAATGCGCTCAATAATAGCTAACATATCATAAGGTTTTAAATTACCCTTTGGTATAATGCTATACAATTCATTGGGGTCTTTTAATGGAGCAACTGATTTAATTCTATCAAAACCCGCTTGCTGCGGTGCACCTATATTGCCTACAATTTTTTTGATATGGGTTAAACAATCTTGTTCCGTTTTGAATTTATAATCTGCGATACCGCTAACCTCCGTATGCGTAATAGCACCTCCCAATGTTTCATTATCTATATCTTCTCCAATGGCGGCTTTCACTAAATAAGAGCCTGCTAAGAAAATACTACCGTTACCTTCTACCATTAATGTTTCATCACTCATAATGGGTAAATAGGCGCCACCCGCAACACAAGCACCCATAACCGCTGCAATTTGCGTGATACCCATGGCACTCATGCGGGCATTATTCCTAAAAATTCTACCAAAATGCTCTTTATCTGGAAATATTTCATCTTGCATGGGTAAGAAAACACCAGCACTATCTACCAAGTAAATAATGGGTAGTTTATTTTCCATGGCTATTTCTTGCATCCTTAAATTCTTCTTGCCTGTTATCGGAAACCATGCACCTGCTTTCACGGTCTGGTCATTGGCAACAATTACACATTGCCTACCACTTATATAGCCAACACCTGCTACCGTACCTCCAGATGCGCAACCTCCTTCTTCTTCGTACATATCATACCCTGCAAAAGTGCCGATTTCTATAAAAGGGTTATTTGGATCACATAAAAATTCAATCCGCTCTCTTGCGGTTAGCTTATTCCGCGCTCTTTGTTTTTCAATTGATTTTTTGCCCCCACCCAGCTTAATTTTCTCACATGCTTGTCGAATATCACTTAGCAATAATTTCATCCAATCTTCCTGACTATTCACTTCTATATTCATATACGAACAATTGTTAGTTTGCAAAGATATATATTTAGTTATGACCTACGATTTTATCATCATCGGTGCAGGATCGGCTGGCTGTGTTTTAGCAAATCGATTATCGGAGGATGAAAACAAGAAAGTATTATTAATTGAGGCTGGGGGCCCCGATTCAAGAATGGAAATTAGTATTCCGGGGGCGTATAGTAAACTCAATAGAACTGAGGTAGATTGGCAATTTTGGACAATTCCTCAAAAGGAAATAGACAATCGAAAGCTATATATTCCCCGGGGCAAAACATTGGGTGGCTCAAGCGCAACAAATGCTATGGCTTATGTTCGGGGTAATAAAGTAGATTATGATGAATGGGCTGCATTAGGAAATGAGGGGTGGAGCTACGACGATGTATTGCCCTATTTTAAGAAATCGGAATCAAACGAAGATTTTGGTGCTGAGTATCATGGACAAGGAGGTGAATTAAATGTTACACTTGCTCGTGAGCCAAGCGAATTTGCTAACGCTTTTGTGGAAGCTTGTGCTGAGGCGGGTATCCAGAAAAATGGAGATTATAATGGACCGATTCAAGAGGGGGCTCATTTGCTACAATTCACCATAAAAAATAATAAACGACACAGTACTGCTACGGCTTTCTTGAAGCCCGCTATGAGAAGAAAGAATTTGACTGTTAAAATAAATACACAGGTAAAAAGAATTTTAATTGAAAATGGAAGGGCAGTTGGCGTAGAAGTGCTCACACCACAGAAAACAGCTGAGCGAATTAATTGTAACAAAGAAGTACTACTAAGCGCAGGTGCAATTCAATCGCCGCATATACTTATGCTTTCGGGTATTGGTGATCCTACAGAATTAAAACGTGTTGGTATTGATGTTATTATTCCTTTGCCGGGTGTAGGTAAAAATCTCCAAGATCATGTGTGGAGCGGTGTTACAGCATCTTCAAATGTGCCCACAGCCAATAGCTTATTAAAACCTTTTAGTATGTTAAAAGCCGGATTACAGCACCTGTTGTTTAGGTCGGGGCCGCTTAGTAATAGTCCGCTTGAAGCCAATGCATTTTACAAATCGAATAGTAATTTAAAAAAGCCAGATATTCAATTTCATTTTGTTCCCTTAGGTATTGCTAAAGATTATTCAACGGATATTTATGATATGAAAACCTTTTCTAAATTGGATGGGCTGGGTATTTTGGCTATTTTATTGCACCCAGAGAGTAGAGGAACAGTTTCTTTAAGAACGGCTAATTGTAAAGATGCCCCAATAATTGATCATAAAGTGTTAAGTACCCCAAAAGATAAGCAAACATTACTGGATGGCTTGCGAAAAGCTATTGAGATTATAGAACAGCCTGCCCTAAAAAAATATACTGATGGGAATATCGATTTACCAGCTCAACCCTTTACCGATGAAAGTATGTTTGCGCATATAAAAAAGAGTGTAGAAACACTATATCACCCCGTTGGTACATGTAAAATGGGTAATGATGATATGGCTGTGGTAGATGCTACTTTGAAAGTAAAAAAAGTAAAAGGGTTGCGGGTAGTGGATGCTTCAATTATGCCCCAGATTACTTCTGGTAATACAAATGCACCAACCATTATGATTGCGGAAAAGGCCGCCGACCTCATAAAAGCTGATCATGTTTAATTTTTGACCAGTTAGGGTTGTTCAAAATAGCTTATGTGTTAATTTTACACATTGTTTTGCTATTTTCGCAGCAATCAAAAATTGTTGTCTTGCCTACCGAAAAAAAAATAACAAAGCCGAAAGTGGCTGAAAAAAAAGTAGCTAAAAAAACAGTAACTCCAAAGAAAGTGGCTGTTCGAAAAACAACACCAGTGAAGTTAACTTTTCAGCTTCGGTTCCGTACTGAATACGGACAAGAACTATTCATAGTTGGTAATCATCCGCTTTTGGGTGATAATGATGTAAACAAAGCAATACCCTTATCTTATTTTAATGAAGACTTTTGGTATACCGTTATTGAGTGGCCTAGTAAGTCTAAAACAGATGAAGCAATTATATACAATTATGTATTAAAAAATGCGGATGGATCGGTAGTATTGGATTGGGGAGCCGATAAAAAAATCAATCCTGATTTCGGTAAACAAAAAGAATATTTGTTTATAGATACCTGGAATCATGCAGGATATGTTGAAAATACTTTTTATGCAGATGCTTTTAAAAATATTCTTTTAGAAGCAAATAAGCCTTCTTTAGAAATTTCAACACCTAAATTAATTACACATCGTTTTCGTGTTAAGAGTCCCTTATTAGGGACTAATCAAACCCTTTGTATTATTGGTTCTTCTAAGAATTTAGGTAATTGGAATGTAGCTGAACCTGTGTTGTTAGATAGGACGGAAGGAAGTGATTATTATGAGGCTGTAATCGATTTATCGAAAGCTGAATTTCCCTTAGCTTACAAATATGGCGTGTATGATACAGCGGCAAAATCTTTTGTTAGTTATGAGGAAGGGAGTAATCGATTTATATATGATGCCATCATAAAAGGTAAACAAACAATACTTCATGATGGCTATGCTTATTTACCATCAACTGCTTGGAAAGGAGCTGGTGTTGCCATACCTGTGTTTAGCATAAGAACAGAAAACGGATTAGGCATAGGTGAATTTGCCGATATTAAATTGTTAGTAGATTGGGCAGCGATGGTAGGATTAAAACTTATACAGATACTACCTATCAATGATACCACTGCAACGCATAGCTGGAAAGACTCATACCCATACGCAGCCATTTCTGCTTTTGCCTTACATCCGATTTATATCAATCTAGAAAGTCTTGCTCCACAAGGATTTGAGCAACAATTTGAAAAACTAGCTGTAGAGAAGAAAAAGTTAAATCAATTGCCTACTGTTGATTATGATGCTGTAATCAAATTAAAACAAGCATTCCTGCTCGAGGTATTTCAGCAGAATGGTAAAGCCGTATTAGCAACAGCCGATTTCAAGAATTACTTTGAACAAAATAAACATTGGTTATTGCCCTATGCTGCTTTTTGTTATTTGCGAGATGAATATGGTACTGTTGATTTTAATAAATGGCCTGCTTACAAAAAATGTAATGCAAAAGATATTGCTAAGCTTGCCGATCCAAAATCAAAAGCATATCATGGTATTGCCTTTCATTATTTTGTACAATACAATCTGCACTTACAACTAAAGGATGCTACACAATACGCACATAGTAAGGGGATTATTGTGAAAGGGGATGTGGCAATAGGTGTGTATCGCTATGGGGCTGATACTTGGCAGCAGCCTTCATTGTATCATATGGATTTTCAGGCAGGTGCCCCACCAGATGATTTTGCAGTGAAAGGACAAAATTGGGGTTTCCCAACCTATAACTGGCAAAAAATGCAAGAAGATGGGTTTGCTTGGTGGAAGCAGCGCTTTGCACAAATGAATTATTATTTTGATGCATTTAGAATAGATCATATACTGGGATTCTTTAGGATTTGGAGTATACCATTAGATGCTGTTGAGGGTATTATGGGGCATTTTGTGCCCGCATTGCCGGTTCATATCCAAGCGTTTAATCAACAAAATATTTGGTTCGATTATGGTAGATATACCCAGCCTTATATCACAGAAAGTATATTGTGGGAAGTATTTGGATATGATAATGAATTAGTAAAAAATCTTTTCTTAGAAAAGGCAGATAGCGATGCTTATACGCTAAAGGCAGCCTTCAATACACAACGCAAAGTAGAAGCGCATTTTGCAACACTAGCGCAGGATGATCATCATGCCAAAATAAAACAAGGGTTATATGATTTAATTAGTAATATCATTTTATTTGATGCGCATGGTGATGGGCAATATTTCCATTTTAGATTTGGCATAGAAAGTACATCTTCCTTTCAACAACTAGAACAAGGAACCCAGCAACAACTCAAATCACTGTATGTGAACTATTTCTTCCGCCAACAAGATGATTATTGGAGAAAAGAAGCATTGCAGAAATTGCCTACATTAAAGCGCGTTACGAATATGATTGTTTGTGGCGAAGATCTTGGGCTTGTACCTGCCTGTGTGCCAGATGTAATGGCGCAGTTAGGACTTTTGAGTTTAGAAATTCAACGCATGCCCAAAGACGCTACGCGTGAATTTTTTCACCCCAATGATGCACCCTATTTAAGTGTGGTTACACCTTCTACGCATGATATGAGCACAATTAGAGGTTGGTGGGAAGAAGACAAAGAGAGAATCCAGCGATTTTATAACAACGAATTAGGCCAATGGGGTGATGCGCCTTTTTATTGTGAAGCGTGGATCAATAAATCAATAGTGGTTCAGCATTTGTATTCACCTGCTATGTGGAGTATTTTTCAATTACAAGACTTGATGGGCATGCATGAATCTGTAAGAAGAGAAAACCCGGATGATGAACGTATTAATGTGCCTGCTAATCCGAATCATTATTGGCAATATAGAATGCATTTGTCGGTGAATGCCTTGATAAAGGCAAAGGCATTTAATGATGAATTAGTAGGCTATATAAAAGCTTCTGGACGATAAAATAATAGCACATTGACAGTTCAATACAAGCATTCTAATTTACCCTTTGAATACCCATTTACCATTTCTAATGGTAGAACAAAAACGCATCAGCCAGCATTACTTGTACAGCTAGGTTTAGGGCCCTTCGTTGGTACAGGCGAAGCTCCTGCTATTGCTTATTATAATATTACCGTTGAGCAAATGATTGCTGATTTGGAGGGTAAGAAAAAAATGGTAGAAAAATTTGCGTTAACAGAACCTGAACGATATTGGCATTATTTGCATCATTTATTCCCGCAAAATCCATTCTTGGTTTGTGCATTGGATATGGCTTGTTGGGATTTATTCGGACAAATGAAATCAAAACCTTTGTATGAACTGTGGCATACGGAGTGGACTGATGATCTGCCTCTTTGTGATTATACCATTGGCATAGATAGTATCGATAATATGGTTGCTAAGATGAAAGCTAAACCCTGGCCTATCTATAAAATTAAATTAGGTACCCCAGATGATATAGCCATTATGGAAGCATTAAGGCAACATACAGCTGCTATATTTAGAGTAGATGCAAATGCAGGCTGGGGATTGGAAGAAGCGATGATTAAAATCCCACAATTAGCGGCAATAGGGGTTGAGTTTATAGAACAACCTTTGGCTAAAGATGATTGGGAGGGGATGAAGAAATTATATGAAGTATCTCCGTTGCCTTTATTAGCCGATGAAAGTTGTGTATTTGAGCAGGATGTAAAAAAATGTATAGGCCATTTTCATGGTATCAATATAAAACTCACAAAGTGCAGTGGTATTACACCTGCCCTGCGTATGATTAAAGAAGCAAAAGAGTTGGGTTTAAAAGTAATGATGGGTAGTATGAATGAATCTACGATTGGCTCGGCAGCCATTGCCCATTTCTTACCCCAATTAGATTATGTTGATATGGATGGTCCGCTTTTGTTAAAAGAAGACAT
>JBDKJW010000031.1:0-18761 GCA_039796395.1 Bacteroidota bacterium | reverse complement strand
CGATGAAATATTTGGTGCCACTAGCGAGCATACATATGTGCAACCTACTTTTATTATTGATTACCCGGTAGAGATGAGTCCGCTCACCAAAAAACACCGAAGCAAACCCGGATTAGTGGAGCGTTTTGAGCTCATGGTAAATGGTAAAGAATTGGCCAATGCCTATTCGGAGCTTAACGATCCTATAGATCAACGCGAACGTTTTGAGGAGCAAGTGAAATTGATGGAACGCGGAGATGATGAAGCTATGTTTATTGATTACGATTTTTTACGTGCACTGGAATATGGTATGCCGCCAACGTCGGGTATAGGTATCGGTATTGACCGCTTGTGTATGATGATGACAAATCAGGTATCTATACAAGATGTTCTTCTATTTCCCCAGATGCGCCCAGAAAAATTTGAAGAGTAAGTTAATCACGATAGTTCAACGCTGGCGCGGTAAGGGCCATTGTTTTAGCGGCAACTAACATACCCTTGGTACCTATTTCAGTTCCTCCAGCGGCAATAGCTTGCCAACTATGCGCGGCTGTGCCGGGCACCCATGTAGCCGCGCTTAAACCAACAGTAGGTACGGTATAACTCACATCGCCTACATCTGTACTGCCACCACCCGCATTTGGCGTGGTTTGTAAGGGAACGATGGTTGCTGAAGTTTCTATAGCTGGCGCCTTAACACCAAATGAGCTTTGAATTTTCTGGGCGAAGTTTTTCTCCGTATCTGTATATGTAAACCCGCCTACTTTCTGCAAATTTTGTTGCATTACTTCCGCTAGCGTATAATTGATCAACAAATCGTGGGTACCACCAATAATTTCATATTCCATTTTTGTTTCTGTACCCAAACCAGCACCTTCTGCTGCCTTTGCAATTCTATCAAAAATAGATTTCACCACATCCTTCTTAGGGTGACGAACATAATAATATACTTCTGCAAATTCTGGAATTACATTGGGTGCTTTACCCCCGTTTGTGATTACATAATGAATACGTGTTTCTTGTGGTACATGTTCCCGCATCATATTTACCATATAATCTAACGACTCAACCGCATCTAAAGCAGATCTACCTCTTTCCGGCGAAGCTGCGGCATGTGCAGCAATTCCTTTGAATCGGAATTTGGCCGATTTATTGGCTAAGGCACTTGTAGTAGTAATACTGTTATTATCATCGGGATGCCAATGAATAACTGCATCAACATCATTAAATAATCCTTCTCTCACCATATACACTTTACCGCTGCCGCCCTCTTCTGCAGGTGTTCCGAATACTTTAATAGTGCCTTCAAAATGCTTAGCCGCAATCATTTCTTTGATAGCAATACCTGCTGCTACTGATGCAGTTCCAAATAAATGATGTCCGCAAGCATGACCCGCATCTTTACCTGCACTTGTTTTTTCAGGCACTGCTTGTTGCGAAATACCAGGCAAAGCATCATATTCAGCCAATATACCAATTACAGGTTTACCTGAACCATAGGTAGCTACAAATGCTGTGGGGATCCCTGCTACACCCGCTTCAATTGTAAAGCCTGCTGCTTTTAATGTTTGTTGGTGAAGTGCCGAACTCTTTACTTCTTTATAGCCTACTTCTGCAAAATCCCAAATGCGTAGCGCTATATCTTTATATTGATCGTACTTATTATCGAGTGAAGTACTGGCTGACGATTTAAAAGTTTCTACCGAATTGGTAACTAGTTTTTTCTGTTGTGCAATTGTACTTGTAATGGTGCATACCATTGCCAGCACTACGAATAAATTCCTCATGGTCATTGTAGTGGGTTATTTAGTATTATATTTTTATACAAATAGATCTGGGTACAATTGGGCGCCTGGAACAACCGAATATTTGTCTAAATCGGTAATCCCTTCCTTCGCTAATACTTCTTCATCAATAAACGTATTACCAGAATACTCAGCTGCCGTTTTAGATAAAATATAATAAACACTATCCGCCAAAATATCGGTTGTTCTACTCATTTTGGCCAATGCTTCTCCGCCTAACAAATTTCTTACAGCGGCAGTGTCGATGGTAGTTTTAGGCCACAGCGCATTAGAAGCAATGCCTGCCGATTTTAATTCGGCAGCCCAACCAATGGCCAGCATACTCATATTGTATTTTGTAATTGTATAGGCAATATGAGGGCCCAACCATTTGGGGTTCATATTTATAGGCGGCGAAAGTGTAAGTATGTGCGGGTTATTTCCTTTTCGTAAATAAGGCAAACAATTTTTTACTACCAAAAATGTACCTCTCACATTAATGCTTTGCATTAAATCAAAACGCTTGGTTTCTGTTTTTTCAGTAGGTGTTAATTGAATGGCCGATGCATTATTGATGACCACATCTATCCCACCAAATTTATCTACAGCTTGCTGAACAGCTTGTTGTATTTGCACTTCATCCCGAATATCAACTTGTACCGCTAATGCTTTTCCACCGGCGGCTTCAACTTCTTGCGCAGCAGAAAAAATAGTACCGCCTAATCGAGGATCTTCTTCCACACTTTTCGCCGCAATTACAATATTTGCACCTTCTTTCGCTAAACGAAGTGCAATAGCTTTACCGATACCTCTACTAGCACCCGTAATAAAAATGGTTCTGTTTTTAAACGCCGACATAGCAATAATTTGTTAGACCTTAAATGTACAGAAAGGATTACCAACCTAAGAATTCTTTTATAACAGCTTCGGTTTCTCCGCAAGCTATATCAAGATCCGCATTTACAATCGTTTTATCGAAATGATGACTGAAAGAAATTTCATAACTGGCCTTATTCACTCTTGCCGCCAGGGTTTCTGGCGTTTCGGTACCCCTGCTTTCCAATCGCTTTTTTAATTCTTCAACCGAAGGGGGTTGAATGAAAATAGATAATGCGCTATGGGGGAATTGTTGCTGTACATGGATCGCTCCTTTTACATCTATATCTAACATGGGTGTTTTACCCAATGCCCAAATACGGTCTAATTCCGATTGAAGCGTGCCATAGTAGCTTCCTTGATATACCATTTCCCATTCTACAAATGCCTGTTCAGCAATTTTTTGCTTAAATGCTTCCGTGCTTAAAAAATAATACTGAACCCCATCTTCTTCTCCTGCTCTGGGTTTACGCGTAGCCGCAGATATTGAAAAAGCAAGTTGCTTATACTTATGGAGAAGATAGCGGGTAATGGACGTTTTACCAGCGCCTGAGGGGGCGGTAATGATAATCAGTTTTTTCACCATGGGTTTTGTAAAGCTTTTACTACAAAGAAACTGATTTATTTATTGAATTTTTGTTTAATATATTTATCATAATTTACATAAAATATAAACATAGATGACCGTTAAGCCCCCCAGCAAATTTAGCGCAATTATCGATGCTTATCAAGGTGCATATCTCCTTTTTGCTGCTGATGACAGGATATTGGAGACTAATAATATAGCTAATACCATGTTTGGCTATACAGATACGGAGTTTTTTCAATTATCAAAAAAAGACATAATCGACTATGATGGGCCCGGTTTTTCAGCTCAATTATATAATAGAAAAAGTGCTTCCAAAGCTAGTGGAGAGATCATAGCCATTCGAAAAAACGGAGAAAAGTTTCATGCCATGCTAACTTTTACTACTTTTTCGGATGCTGATGCTAGTGAAGAATTAACCATCGCATTATTTACTGATTTAACAGAAACTAAAAAGAACGATCGGCTTTGGGAAGGAATAATTAGCGTTGCCAAAGTTGGTGGCTGGGAATATAATGTACATTCTAATGAATTAGTTTGGACGGAAATGACGAAGGAAATTCATGAAGTGGGTAAAGATTTTATACCTGATATCAAAAAAGCGATTTCATTTTATAAAGATCCTACTTGCAGGGATTTAATTCGTAACTCATTTAAACAACTAGTTAATGAAGCCCAGACATTTGATTTAAAATTGAATATTACTACAGGAAAGGGGAATTTTAAACATATAAGAGCTATTGGTAAAGCCGAACAGTTGAACGGAGTTACATTACGTGTTTATGGTACTTTTCAAGATATTTCAGCAGAAGTAATCTTAGCAGAAAAAATTAGGCAAAGTGAAGCTGTTTTCAAAGGGGCTTTTGAGAATTCAGGAATCGGCATGTCGATAGTTGCCGTTGACGACACGATTCTTCAAGTAAACGAAGCACTTTGTAATATACTTGGGTTTTCAAAAGAAGAATTGTTAACCCTACATTTTCGCGACTTCACCCATCCGGATGAGCTAGATACGGATAAACGTTACCGTTTTTTATTAAAAGAGAAAAAAATTGATTCGTTTAAACGAGAAAAAAGATTCATTACTAAAAAAGGTATAGTAGTATGGGCTTATATCGCCGTATCTGCTATTGTAGACAGGGCCGATAACCTACTTTATTTTGTTGTACAAGTAGAAGATATAAGTAGAAACAAACAAATAGAATTTGAACTAGCCAAAAATGAACAAGAGTTTCGGTCTCTTTTCGATCACAATCCCGATGCGGTTTATTCCCTCAATTTAGATGGCATTTTTACATCGATGAACTCGCAACTTTCTGTATTGCTCGAATGCCCACAAAAGGAGTTGAGAAATAAAAGTTTTATTCCTTTTTGCCTACATGAAGATTTAGGAAAAATATTTACTCATTTTGAAGAAGTAAAAAAAGGGATAGCCCAAACATATGAAGCAACCGCCATTACATCGAAAGGCAATATTAAAAATGTAATCATTACCAATATTCCAATTATTGTGAATGGAACTATTACGGGCACTTATGGTATTGCTAAGGATATTTCGGATCGCGCGCTATCCAAGAAAAAACTAGAAAATGCATTAGCTGAATTAGAGAAAATTATGCATTTCTCCTTAGATATTATTTGTGTTATCAATGATAATGGTGAATTTATCCAAATAAATCAAGCGGCAACCAATATATGGGGGTATACCTATTATGAATTAATTGGTAAGAAATACCTTGATTATATTTATGAAGAAGATGTTGTTAGTACAAACAGAGCTGCGAGCATTGTAATAAGTGGTCAGGGCGTTTCGAATTTTGAAAATCGATATATGCATAAGAATGGTAGTGTCGTGAATATGTCGTGGTCGGCCACCTGGGATAGTAATGCAAACTGTATGTATGGTATAGGGCGTGATATTACAGAAATGAAAAAGCGTGAGCAAGAACGAACCGCACTCATTAATGAGCTCACCCAATCTAATAAAGATCTTAAGCAGTTTTCTTATATAACTTCTCATAACTTACGCGCGCCGGTTACTAACTTATTGGCTTTGTCGCAGTTAATTAATTGGCATTCCATTACGGATGACGGTAATAAAATGGTTTTGAAATCGATTGAGAAATCTACCCAACAATTAAATAATACGATTAATGACCTTATTAAAATTATTGTATTAAAAGAAAAAAGAGAGATTCCGGCCAAACTAATTTCATTTGAAAAAGTTTTACGAAATGTATGCTCCAGTTTTTCAACAATAATTGAAGAGCAAGGTGTTGAAATAATTACCGATTTTTCGCTAGCACCAGAAGTGGTTTTTAATGCCGACTACTTAGAAAGTATATTTACTAACTTAATAAGCAATGCGATTAAATTCCGGATGCCAGATACGGCTCCTATCATTAACATCAAGACTCGCATTTCTCCAATGTATATTGAACTTACCTTTAGTGATAATGGCGTTGGGATAGATTTAGATTTGCATAAAAATCGTATATTTAAACTGTTTCAAACTTTTCACCATCACAAAGAGAACAAGGGAATTGGCTTGTACTTAATCCAATCTCAATTACTGGCAATGGGGGGATATATTGATTTAAAATCAGCGCCCGGAAAGGGTTCTAGTTTTACACTCTATTTTAAAAAAATATAGTGTCATGCTTTTGAATTTCTACCAACAGCATAAAATGGCTTTAACTCACTGTATATTGCTTTGAATTCATCACCACCAGCATCTGCTGCTGTTTTAGCGTTTTTAAAATAGGCGCTTGTTTGTCGGAGTATTTCATTGCCTAGCAACAATTTAGCATCTTCCAATTTGGTAGTTACTTCTTCCATTTCTTGAAGTAACTCATTGTATTGTTCGAATAACTGTAAATAATTATTACAAACCGTTACATCTA
This sequence comes from Bacteroidota bacterium, assembly GCA_039796395.1. Classification (GTDB taxonomy): domain Bacteria; phylum Bacteroidota; class Bacteroidia; order Chitinophagales; family Chitinophagaceae; genus Sediminibacterium. The sequence continues at coordinate 12,633 of JBDKJW010000031.1, read as the reverse complement.
CATAAGCGGGAACCGTTTTAGGATTGCGTCGCATCTGCTGAATGGCTTTCTGTACAAAGTTTTCGCGTTTTGCATTTAACTTAAACATGCTTCTTCTTTCTAATGGATTGAGTTTAATAGCGCCAGGTATCATATTTCTTAAGCCAGCTATATGCTGTTTAATTGACATGAGTTCTGACCCAACAAAACTTCTAAAAGAAGCCATGAAACATTTTATTACTTTAACGGAGTTGACTTCAAAAAAATTGCTTTTCTTTTTTTATTTTATTATCTTCCCCCTCACTCAATTGCTTGCTATGCGCCAATTATGGAACTTGTTTCTATATATGCAGGGATGGACTATTCGTGGTTCTTTTCCATATCATCTCAAAAAATGTGTACTCATTGTAGGCCCGCATACCAGTAGTTGGGATTTTGTAATTGGCCTTGCATTTAGAAGTAAGCTCCGCCTCTATCACCTAAAGTATTTGGGTAAGGCAGAATTATTTAAACCTCCATTTGGCTTCTTTTTTAGGAACTTAGGCGGATTTCCGGTAGATCGATTTAATAAACACAATATGGTTGATCAGGTGGTTAACCTCTTCAACGCGCACGAATCGTTTGTATTAGCACTTTCTCCGGAAGGAACTAGAAAACCAGTAGATCGCTTAAGAACTGGCTTTTATCATATTGCCTTAAAAGCTAATGTGCCCATTGTAATGGTAGGCATGGATTTTAAAAAAAGAGAAGCCTCATTTGCAGACCATTTTTTTTTAACAGGTGATATAAATGCAGATATGCAAAAAATCACAACCTACTTTGCTAACATTGAGGGTAAAGTTCCCGAATATGGTCTTCAACACTTATTGGCTAACCCTCCTATCTATCAATTATGAGTAACACAGCTCCAATTATTATAGAACAATTTTGTTTGTTTGAAAAAGAAAAAGCAAATAGTATTTTTTTAAGTGAGCCAGTTGGTGGTAGCTACCAATCCTTCACTTGGGAACAAGCAGGTAAAGAAATAAGAAGCATGGCTGCATACTTGCAAAGTAGTGGGTTAAATGCCGGTGATAAAGTTGCCATACTCAGTAAAAATTGTGCGCATTGGATCATGGCCGACTTAGCCATTGCTTTTGCGGGAATGGTTGCAGTACCGCTTTATCCAAATATTTCTGCTGAAGCGGTAAAAGAAATATTAATACATAGTGAAACAAAAACAATTTTTGTAGGTAAACTAGATAACCCGGCAGAAATTAGAAAAGGGATACCAACATCACTGATGCAAATAAGTTTTCCCTTTTACTTTAATGAGGGTTGTTTAAACTGGGATCAAATTGTACGAACAAATAATTGTATAACAAATAGCCCAGCAATTGATAGATATAGTTTAGCATGCATTATCTATACATCGGGAACCACCGGTAACCCTAAGGGGGTAATGTTAAGTTTTCATGCGATGGCATTTGCTGTTGACTCTTTTTTAAAAAGTAACCCCCCTTTTGTGAACGAGGTTTTTTTCTCTTACCTGCCTTTATGCCATGTAGCAGAAAAAATGTTGGTTGAAGCTGGTGGTATTTTTACGGGCGGTAGTATTTATTTTGTGGAATCGATGGATACTTTTTCAAAGAATTTAGCTGATACACAGCCAACTATTTTTTTAGCCGTGCCTCGGATTTGGGAAAAATTTCAACAAGAAATCTTAAAGAAAATACCGCAAAGTAAACTAGACCGTATTTTAAAAATACCCATTATTGCACCTCTATTCAAAAAAGTAATACGGAAAAAATTAGGGTTGGGAAAATATAAGCATGCGTATACTGGTGCGTCGCCCATTCATAAATCGCTACTTGAATGGTTTAATAAATTAGGCATTGAGATACAGGAGGCTTATGGAATGACCGAAAATTCTGCTCTCTCTCACGTAAACAGAAAGGAGGCAGTTAGGTTTGGAGCGGTTGGACAAACTTACCCGGGTGTAACTATAAAATTAGGTACCGCAAATGAGGTTTTAGTAAAAAGTGAAGCCAATATGATCGGGTACTATAAAGAGCCTGAATTGAGCCAAGAGATGTTTGAAGATGGCTTTCTAAAAACAGGTGATGAGGGGTATATAGACCATGATGGTTATTTATTCATCACAGGAAGAATTAAAGATCAATTTAAAACGAGTAAGGGCAAATATGTTACGCCCGCCCCAATTGAAATGAAAGTATTGGCAGATCCATTTATTGCACAAACCTGTGTGGTAGGTTGGGGGCAGCCGGCACCCTTGCTTTTATGTGTTCTTACAGAAGACCTGTTAAAAAAAGAAAGCATAGAATGCGCTGCTTATTTGAAGCAATTACTCAGTACTATTAATCGTGATCTAGAGCATCATGAGCAGCTGGCAAAATTGATCGTGATGAAAGATGAGTGGACAGTACAAAATGGATTACTTACGCCTACTTTAAAAATCAAACGTAAAGTTATTGATCAGCATTTTGAGCGCTATTATTCAGGTTGGTACAATACAGCTGATTCTATAATATTTTTATAATTTTTTCGTTTTGAGTAAGCAAAGAAGCTTTTTTGGCATTTATTTTGTTTCTAAGGAAACGATAAAAACTGATTAATCATGAATATAAAACTTTACACATTAGCCGCGGCAGGTTCTCTCTTGTTGTATTCCTGCGTGAGTCCTAAACAATTAAAACAAGCAGAAGCAAAATACACTGAATTAAATGGTGCCTATGCTGAGTTACAAGGTAAATATCGGGCCTTACAAGATGATTTGAATAAGGCTAATAATGAAATTACTACCTTAAATGCTAAAAAAGCGGCTGTAGAAAATCAGGTAGCTACTTTAAATAGTACAAATGATTTGTTAAAACAAAACAATAGTGCCGTATTAAATCAGCTTAAAGATTTATCGGTTATTTCTGGTTCACAGGCAGAGAGTATTAAGAAATCGCTAGAGAATATTGGTGCAAAAGATATGTACATCAAAGATCTTCAAGGATCTATTGCCCGTAAAGATTCTCTTAATATGGCTTTGGTAATGAATCTTAAAGGCGCTATTGGCAATTTAGACGATAAGGATATAAACATTAAAGTTGATAAAAGTGCTGTGTATATTGATATCTCTGATAAGCTGTTATTTAAAAGTGGAAGCTATGATGTAACAGACCGTGCTAAGGAAGTATTAGGCAAAGTAGCTAAAGTATTAAATGCTCAACCCGATATCGAATTCTTAGTAGAAGGACATACAGACTCTATTCCTATTAAAGGTGGTAAATTAGAAGATAATTGGGAATTAAGTGTAAAAAGAGCCACAACTATTGTACGCATACTACAAGATACCTATGGTTTAGACCCCAAACGCATGACAGCTGCTGGACGTAGCCAATATGTACCTTTAGCAGATAATAGCACTCCCGAAGGCAGGGCTGCAAATAGAAGAACAAGAATTGTAATTTTACCTCAGCTCGATCAGTTTTTTAAATTATTAGAGCGCAAGCAATAACAAAATAGCATTTCATCAAAAAAGCGGAGTTCTACTCCGCTTTTTTTGTATATTGTATAGCCAGTACCTTTATTTTTATGGGTAAGGTTAAACAAATTGTCATACTATTTTTCCCGCTATTGCTACTACTTGCTTGCAGCAATATTATTTCTGCGCAATACAAAGATTCCGCTTTACAAAAAGGTTGGCTCGACCTTCGAACAAAAAATGTAACAACAGTGTCTGTTGCTTTAGATGGCGAATGGGCTTTTTATTGGAAGCAAATACTTACACCCAATAATATAGATACCGCAAAATCAATTGCATTTGTACCGTTTCCTCAAAAATGGTCGGAAACAATAATTGATGGCAAAAAACTATCCTCGCTTGGTTTTGGCACTTATCGACTAAAAGTAAGGCTACCAAATTCTTCCTCTACAAAAAAATTAGCGCTCTATCTTCCTGATACCTACAGTTCATATAGGGTTTTTGTAAATGGCCGTTTTTTTGCTGAGTCTGGTAAGCCCGATAGTACTGCTGAAAAAACAATTCATCAATGGTTACACAAAACCATTGCATTGGGTATTGAAGCTGATACGCTTGATATTATTATGCAGGTTGCCAATTTCAAACATGCAAAAGGTGGGCCTTACAAATCGATTATCATTGGAAATAGCGATACCCTTTTTGCAGAAAGAGAGGCAAATATTGGGTTTGATCTTTTTTTAACTGGTTGTTTATTTATGGGGGGCTTGTTCTTTATGGGCCTTTATTTATTTGGTAAACACGATAAAGCAATTCTTTACTTCTCGCTGTTTTGTATCACTTATAGCTATCGTATTATAGGCTCTAACTTTTATGTATTGCATAGCATGTTTCCGAATATGCCTTGGAGCCTAGGTATTCATCTAGAGTACTTGAGTTTATTTTTGAGTGTGGTTTTCTTCACTTTATACACTTGGTACCTGTATCCGGAAGAGGCGATGAAAACAATATTTAAGTTTCAAATTGCGATTTGTGTATTATTATCCCTAATTGTATTGATTTTTTCACCTCTTGTTTTTACTCATTTAATAACACCGTTTTTATTGGTGATGTTTAGTGTGCTAGGCTTTACTTTCTATGTGTATTATAAAGCGATGCAAAAAAACCGGGTAGGTGCCCAATACGCTATGGGGAGTACTACAATTGTGTTCTTTGTATTCCTCATTATTAATCTTCAGTATTTTGGGGTTATTTATCCAGAGAAAATATTTCTCTTTATCGGCTATATTAGTTTTTTCTTTCTTCAATCACTTATTCTTTCTTTTCGATTCGCCTATATCCTTAAAAAGGCTAAAAAAGAGGCCGAGCAAGGTTTACTTGCAAAGAGTGAATTTTTATCAACCATGTCGCACGAAATTCGAACACCTTTAAATTCAGTTTTAGGTATTACCAATTTAATGCTCCGCGATAACCCATCTGTTGAACAAAAAGAACAGCTTAATATGATGTTGTTCTCCGCTAATAACTTATTGAATATCGTAAACGATATACTCGACTACAATAAAATGGAAGCGGGTAAAATAAAGTTTGAGTCTATTGAAATGGATATTAAAACTATCGCGCACAACACAATAGGCGGGCTAAAAATTGCCGCGTTGGAAAAAGGTATTGATCTCCAACTCTTTATAGACGATAAAATACAATTTAACGTATTGGGTGATCCTACAAGAACTAGTCAGGTGCTTGGCAATCTCATACACAACGCCATAAAATTCACAAGAAGAGGATATGTAAAATTATCGGTGCAGGTAGTTTCAACAGATAAAAAAAATGCTACCCTACGTTTTGCGGTAGAAGATACGGGTATTGGCATTCCTGTAGAAAAACAAAGAATAATATTTGATCGATTTTCACAAGCCGACACATCTACATCAAGAAATTTTGGTGGTACCGGTTTGGGCTTAGCTATTTGTAAAAAGCTACTCGATCTTCAAGGCACAACTTTACAGCTAAAAAGTGAGCCCGAAAAAGGGTCGGTATTTTATTTTTATATTTCTTATCCCATTATTCCAATTGCTATACCCATTGAAACCACAACAGTTGGTTTGCCGCCCGAAGAAACTAAGCCACTTAAAAACATCCATATTTTATTAGTAGAAGATAATGAGGTGAATATATTAGTTGCTAAAACATTCTTAGATAAATGGGGGGCTATTACAGATGTGGCTACAAATGGTAAAGAGGGGGTTGACAAAATTGATCCATTACGGCATAAACTGGTATTGCTCGATATACATATGCCAGTAATGGATGGCTATCAGGCTACTATTGAAATTCGTAAAAGAGGTATTACAATTCCTATCATTGCGCTTACTGCCAGTTTAGCACATGATGTAGATGCCGAAGCTAGGTACTCGGGAATTGATGCCATTATTGTAAAGCCATTTGTTCCTACAGATTTATATCGTCACCTACTTCATTATACGGGAATTCATCGCTCCTTATAATTCCTAAACGTTTATTTATCAACTGTTTTTCCAATAACAATATAGGCTTGCTATCTTGCAGGCGAAAGAAATGTTATGCAGGATTATTTAGCGGGATTGAACGAACAGCAAAATGAAGCAGTTACACATATTAAAGGGCCGTTAATGATAGTGGCCGGAGCGGGAAGCGGAAAAACAAAAGTACTCACCACCCGTATTGCCCATTTAATGGCTAATGGTGTAGATGCATTTAATATTCTAGCACTCACTTTTACGAATAAAGCAGCCGCCGAAATGAAAGAGCGTGTGGAGAAAATATTAGGTAATGCAGAGGCGCGCAATTTATATATTGGTACTTTTCATAGTGTTTTTGCGCGCGTGCTTAGAGCCGAAGCGCATAGAATCGGGTATCCCAATAACTTCACTATTTATGATACAGATGATAGCCGGTCTGTTATCAAAACCGTTATCAATGAATTAAACTTAGATGATAAGCATTATAAACCCAATATTGTAGGCAACAGAATTTCATCTGCAAAAAATGCCTTGGTTGGTCCGGCTGAATATGCCAACGACTATTATATCCAACAGGAAGATATGCGCGCCAACAGGCCTGCCATTTCACAAGTTTATGCCGCTTATGCAGCTCGTTGCTTTAAAAATGGTGCCCTGGATTTCGACGATTTATTATTGAAAATGTATGAGCTATTACAACATTATCCCGAAGCGCTTCATAAGTACCAACATAAATTTAAGTATGTACTCATAGATGAGTATCAAGATACAAACCCCGTTCAATATCAAATAACTAAGCTACTGGCAGCAGTTCATGAAAATATTTGTGTGGTGGGAGATGATGCGCAAAGTATTTATAGCTTTCGCGGTGCCACCATCGAAAATATTTTACAATTCCAAAAAGATTATGATGATGTAAAAGTAGTAAAGCTTGAACAGAATTATAGAAGCAGTGAATCGATACTGAATGTAGCTAATGAAGTTATTAAAAATAATAAAGGGCAAATTCAGAAAAACTTATGGACAGAAAACGGGCTCGGTGAAAAGATTAATCTCGTACGCACCATGACCGATAATGATGAAGGCAAATTCGTAGCAGATACCATACAAGAGCAAAAATTACGCAACCATTATTTCAATAAAGATTTTGCTATTTTGTATCGTACCAATGCACAGAGCCGATCATTTGAAGAAAGTTTGCGCAGAATGGGTATCGCTTATCGTATTTATGGCGGGGTTAGCTTTTATCAGCGAAAAGAAATCAAAGACATTATAGCTTATTTGCGGGTAATTGTAAACCCTAAAGATGAGGAAGCATTAAAACGAATCATTAATTATCCGGTTAGAGGCATTGGTAAAACAACCATTGAGAAAACAGTTATTTATGCCAATGAGCAAAAAATTTCGATGTATGAAGTAGTAAGCAGGGCTGCTGAATTTGGATTTAAAGCAGGTACATTGGAGGCCTTGCAAAATTTTCATACTATGATCCGCTACTTTCAAAGCATTTTACAGGAAAAAAATGCCTACGATGTAGCTGTACAAGTTGGTAAGCATACCAATTTAGTAAAAGAGTTATTTAATGATAAAACAACCGAGGGCTTAGCGCGCTATGAAAATATTCAAGAATTATTAAACGCTATTAAAGAGTGGACTGAAAGTCCGAGCAACGATGATGGGGAATTAGGCGATAAATCACTCGGCTCGTACCTACAACAAATTACTTTATTAACGGATGCTGATGATGATAAAGAAAATGCAGATGCTGTAAAACTCATGACGATTCATGCTGCCAAGGGGCTTGAGTTTTCTTGTGTATTTGTTGGGGGTGTAGAAGAAACTTTGTTTCCTAGCGCTATGAGTATTAACACCCGAGAAGAGTTAGAAGAAGAAAGAAGATTATTTTATGTGGCTGTAACTCGGGCTAAGCATCGATTGTGGTTATCATATGCCAATGCGCGTTACCGGTTTGGGCAGCTTACGCAAAATGAGCCTAGCCGATTTATTGATGAAATGCCGGAGCAATATATTGATAAATCCTACGCTGGCGGAGGGCCACGTAATGTATCTGATATGGGAAGCGCATATCAACGCATGCAAAGAGGTTTTGGCTATACAGATAATCAGTATGCTGAGAAAAAATATGGGGCGCCGCCTACTAAGAAAACAACTGAGCGTCCTGAGTATTTGCCTCCTGCTCCTACTCAAAAAATTACAACGCATATTCCTTCACCTAATTTTGAAGCAAGCGATACGAGTAGTTTAGAGGTTGGACAAAAAGTAGAGCATCAAAAATTTGGCTTTGGTACCGTAAAAAATATTGAGGGATCTGCTCATAATCCCGTAGCTACCATTCTATTTGAACATAATGGTGAAAAGAAAATTATGTTGAATTATGCAAAACTGCGAATTATTGAATAAGCTTATTTTCCTTTTTTCTGACTAAACAGCCATTGCATAATACCAGATGTAGCGAAAGCCGGATCCCAACTATTATGATTTGCATCCGGAAATAGTGTGAACTTAACTGTTGCTTTTGTTTTTTGCAAAGCTTCAACCATATTTACTGAATATTGAGGTAGTACTACATCGTCTTTAGCTCCATGAAATATCCACCATTTAGTTTTCGCCACTGATGCGGCTGTTTCAGAACTAGCGCCTCCACAAATAGGAATGGCGGCCGCAAAAACACCAGGCATTCTTCTAACAATTTCGAAAGTACCCATGCCACCCATTGATAACCCCATAGCATATACCTGTGTTTTTTTAATCGGGTAGTGGCTAATAATATGTTTTGTGAGGTTAATAACTAATTGCATATAGGCAGTTGGATGGCCATCTGGAATAAAGAAAAAATCTCGCTTTCCTGTTTTGATTCCTTTTGCGATCATTTGCACATTACTCCAATAACTATTAGCACCACATTGAGGAAATACAATAATTGCTGGATAATTTGTTCTAAAACTATCTGCAATAAACATGCGTGCACCATGTACTAGTTGTTTTTCATTATCTGTTCCACTTTCTCCTCTTCCATGCAAGAAAACAAGTAACGGATACTTTTTTGCTGTATCATATTGCGCAGGAAGCAAAATCCGATACGGCAATGTATCCCCACTTTGAATAAACCAATTCTTCTCATACATACTGAAATCTTGTGCTTGAGATTTCAGCATTATCACATTAAACAGCAGTAGTAAAATGTTTGCCTTTTTCATAAAAGTGTAAAGTCTTTTGATTTTGTATCGATACTGTTTCCTCCAATAAACAATGTGAATTTCCCTGGTTCAGCTACATACTTCAAATCACTGTTATAAAACTTTAGATCGTTAACATTGATATTGAATGTTATTGTTTTTTGCGCTCCTTTTTTCAACATAATTTTTTGAAATCCCTTTAATTCTTTTACAGGGCGCGCTATGCTTCCTACTAAATCTCGTATATAGAGTTGTACTACTTCTTCGCCATCATAATTGCCTGTATTTGTAATTGCAACTGAAGCTGTAATACTACCATTGGCATTGAGTGTATTGGCGTTGAGTACAATATCGCTATAGGCAAATGTTGTATAACTTAATCCGTAACCAAAGGGGAAGAGCGGACTATTTTCAACATCTAAATAATTGCTTCTGAATTTATTGAATGCGTCTCCTCCATTTGGCCTACCTGTATTCAGGTGATTATAGTAAATTGGAATTTGTCCTACATTTCGTGGAAAGCTAGTTGTTAATTTACCGGATGGATTATACTGCCCAAAAAGTACATCTGCAATTGCGTTGCCCGCTTCGTGCCCAGCATGCCAGGTAAACAATATAGCATCTCCCAATTCTTTTTCTTCGTTAAGGGTTAATGGTCTACCCGACATAATAACCAAAACTAGAGGCTTACCAGTTTTTTTTAATTCTTTTAGTAATTGAATTTGATTCTCGGGGATATTTAATGACGTTCTGCTGGAAGATTCGCCAGTCATTTCGGATGCTTCACCAATTACTGCTACAATAATATCTGCTTTATTAGCCACTTCAACTGCTTCTGCAATCATTTCTTTTGCACTGCGCTTATCAATATCTATTCTAGTTCCAAATACATTTATTTTTTTTGCGAAGGCTGGGTCATCTGAAATATTTGCTCCTTTTGCATATAAAATATTTACATAGTTGCCTGCTATTTCCTCCAGCCCTTGCTTAACAGGAATAGCAGTGCTTGAATTTCCTGAAACAGCCCAAGTACCAAGCATATTTGATTTGTTATCAATGGTCCTACCAACGCAATAGTTCCTGTTTTTTTAAGCGGTAATACTTGTGCTTTATTCTTTAGCAATACAAAAGAATGCGTAGCAAATTCGCGCGCGGCTAATCTTTTATCTTGAGTAAGCACTTCTTTTATAGCTCGTTCATTATTACAATAGCGATACGGATCATCAAATAATCCTAGTTTATACTTTGCTTCCAATATTCTTCTACACGCTGTTTCGATTTGTTGAATAGTTGTTTTTTTCTCTTCCAATGATTTTTTTAGCGTGGTCAAAAATCCTTCGCCCACCATATCCATATCTATTTCATTCACTGATGTATAATCGGAAACTACCATGCCTTTGAAATTCCATTCTTTTCGTAACAGCTGTGTAAGTAACCATTTATTACCAGATGCTGGAACGCCGTCAATTACATTAAATGAGCTCATTACAGTTGCCACATTTGCATCAATGGCAGCTTTATAAGGAGGAAGATATTCATTGTACATTCTTACCCTGCTCATATCAACAGTGTTATAATCCCTGCCACCATCTGCTGCCCCATATAAGGCAAAATGTTTAACACAAGCAAGTATAGTATTATCCTTACTTAAGTCGCCATTTTGATAACCATTCACCATTGCTTTCGCAATCTGTGATCCCAAGTATGGATCTTCGCCCGATCCTTCTGCAATTCTTCCCCAGCGCGGATCACGAGCAATATCCACCATGGGTGAAAATGCCCAATTCAACCCATCTGCACTTGCTTCAATAGCTGCAAGTCTTGCGGTACGTTCAATCATTGCCATATCCCAACTACAAGAAAGTGCAAGTGGAATCGGAAATGTGGTTTTATAACCATGGATAATATCAGAGCCAAAGAGTAATGGAATTTTCAATCTGCTTTCAGTTATCGCTAGATCTTGTGCTTGTTTTATTTTATCTACGCCTATTATTCCAAATAGCCCACCTACTTGCCCCTTTACAATTTTTTCTTCAACACCTTTACTCACAACAGCGCCAGTGGCAACACCTCCGCCGGGCGTAACAAGGTTTAACTGACCAATTTTTTCTTCTATTGTCATTTTAGCCATTAGCGCATTGATATAGGTATTCATTTTTTTATCTATGGCTGGTTGTTGTGCAGTAGACAAAATTGAAAAACCCAGAAATAAGGCAGTGATTTGTTTTTTCATAAAAATGTTTTGAAGAATTGTACCGGAAAGTTAGCGCCTAATTTTATTTATTCAACCAGGGACTTTCGAATCCTAATTTTGTTAATCCTATTTTGATTTCAGGGCAAGTCATAAATAAATTCCACAGCAATCCGCTTCTATAATTCTCTCATCACAACAATTGGTCCTTGATCAATGGCTAAGTAATGTGGTGGGTACCAATTCGCTGTTTCGCTAAAGGCATCATAAAATCCATATACGCCCCAAACTTTATCTTTCTTATTTAGGTACCAGTTTTTCATAGCTCCCATTGATTCTTTGGGTGTATAGGGGAACGATGAAAGTGCCGCTGTTGGAGAAATAACACCCAAATCTCTTTTTTCACCAGGCGCATGACCAGCATATCCTTTCGGGGAATAACTAGAGCTAAGTCCCCAATTATTGGGTCCATAACCAACAAATTTCTTAGGGTTATCTACACACCATTGATAATGGATTAAAGCATGATTCCTATTTTCTTTTCCATAATCAGCATACTTGTCTTTTAAGCCATTAGGGTCTAAACCTAAGAAGGAATAATGCGCCCAAAAAAGTGGGCCAGAATTAGGCGCATCACCTTGATGATGCATTTGCAATTGAATATTCTTATAGCCTGAAGGGTTGTTATTAATTTTTCCATTCTCCGCCCAACCTTCATGATACACTTCTGCCGCAATGCCATGTGTTGGTGATGAAGCTGCTAATACATACATGATTAAACACTCGTTATAACCGTGTACCGGAAAGTTCATTTTCCATCCATTATTTGGGCTCCAGTGCCAGTATAAAACATTTTTTTCGTTGCGATACCAATTAAAATCAACTTCTTTCCATAATTTATCAGCACGATTGGCCAGGTCTTTTTCAACTGCGGTTCCATGGTTAAAATATTGCCGTACACATAATAGGCCTTGTAACATAAATGACGACTCTACCAAATCGCCCCCATCATCATTCTTACTAAATGGTTTTACTTTCCCGGTTTCACCATTCCACCAATGGGGCCATGCGCCATGAAAACGATCGGCTCTTTCTAAAAAAGAAATGATTTTTTCTAATCGAGCTGCCCCTTCTGCTCTTGTAATAAACCCTCGTTCAATTCCAACTAAAATTGCCATCACACCAAAACCGCTGCCACCACTAGTTACAATATGTTTGTCGTTTTGAGGATATGTATCATCAGTATGAATTCGTTCTCTTGCTAATCCGCTAGTAGGTTCTGCACCATCCCAGAAA
>JBDKJW010000030.1:0-16241 GCA_039796395.1 Bacteroidota bacterium | reverse complement strand
TGAGCTTGCATCGGGGTTGAAGGGGATATTAAAACCAGCTGCTTTTGCATCTTGCGGAGTAGGTGCAGCATTTGGAGTGGCTATAGGTGCTGAGCCCGCAGGCGGCGCCCCTTGTGGGCGTTGGGCTATCATAGAAGCAGTAAAACCTATAGCTAGAAGAGAAAAAAGGAGTTTTTTCATGTTGGCAGTCATTTAATTGGATGCTCAATATAAATGAATGATTTCTTTTCTAGGCTTAAAAATGATGAACGCTTATTTTCGTGCCCTACAATATGGAAAATATTAAAAATATCATCTTCGACTTGGGCGGCGTTTTTTTGAATATCGATTTTCAAAAAACAAATCAAGCATTTGAACAATTAGGGGTGAAGGATTTCGCGAGTTATTTTAATCAACATCATTCCAACGATTTATTTGAAGATTTAGAAACAGGTAAAATTACCAATGGAGCTTTTTATGAAGCATTTAGAAAAGAAACGGGAACTAGCTTAACAGATATACAAATAAGAGATGCCTGGAATGCGCTATTGCTCAATTTTCCGCCCGAGCGCATTAGTTGGTTGGAGCAAATAAAAAATAAGTACCGTATTTTTTTGTTCTCCAACACCAATCAAATTCATTACGATTATTTTATTGCTGATTTTGCTAAAACCTTTCCTGGAAAAGATTTTAATAGCTTCTTCATCAAAGCTTATTATTCCCAAACATTGGGTTTGCGCAAACCTTATGTGGAATCGTACCAAGCCATCATTGATGAACAAAAACTGAACCCAGCAGCAACATTATTCATTGATGATACAGAAAAGAATATTGTTGGTGCTAAAGCTGTGGGCTTACAAACCATTCATTTAGTTGCGCCGCAAACCTTGCTGGATTTGGGGTTATAGATCAACGCAATGTATTTGGATGAAATGTTTGCCAGCTATGCCAAAATTCTTGGTAGGCGGATACTTGCGTGAGTTTGCTACCAACCAAAGTGCCTGCTATTGCTTCTCCATAAAAATTCCAAGTGCTACCCGTATTCAAATCAGTCATGCCCTTGCCATTTGGTAATGGCTGAAACTGCAATGTAGTGTTACCAAGCATTCTACTATATGCATGAAATGAACTGCTGTCTTGTTGCACAACCACGATCAAGGGCAATGCAGGTAATGAATCACTAATTAATTTTTTACTAATCAACTCATTCCAGTCGTAAGCCTTTGCGGTGTTTTGGTGAACAATACCCACCACCCAGGATTTATCTTTCCAAGAACTACTATCGCGCCTAGTTAACGTTCCTTTCGATTTGCCTTTATCATAGTTATCCATCTTTGCGTAAGTGTCTTTAAAGCTAGGATCGGCTTGCATCACCAAGGATTCGGGGTATTTTTCAAACCAACTATTTAAGCTCATTTGCTCGGACGCTAATTCTATTAACTGCTTGCCCTTCAACTTACCCGTAATGGCTTTACCCGTGGCCTGTTGCCACCAGCTTTTAGTAGTGGCATCTTCAAACATAGCATTGAAATGATCCATACCTACCAGTCTGAATTTTTCTGGAACACCATCTACCAGGGTACTAAATACGCGACCTGTTCTACAAACCGTACAATAAGTAACCATAATAGGTTCGCCACCAAGGGTATCTACTACTTGGTGATGGTAGCCGATGAATTGAATGGGATATGCAACGGCTTTACCATTAATCACTACGCCTATAATGAGCTTAGCTGTTGGTACTTTATTGCTTGCTTTCGTTGCCAATATTTTTTGTGTGGGTTGCAAAAACATAGCATCGGCTTCCATTTTAAAATGAAGCATGAATAAAGCAACACCATATAAAACAATGAAAATACCCGCTACAATTTTAGCCCATTTCTTTCCTTCTTTAAATAAACTAAACAGCGGCCAAGCCATCATGGCAAGGGCTACAATCCTTATCCAACCGATGTTCTGGGCTATCCAGTACGCAACATCAATACTATTTATGCGTTGGCTACCCGGAAAGGGCATAATAAAATATACCCTTGCCATTTCTACTAAAAATAAAAGGAGGAAACTACTTACCAATAAGGCTTTTTTCATACAACTAAGAATTACTATTTGAGTTCTTCAAACTCAATATAGTCATCTTTTTTGGGAGCTGTACTTGTGCTTGCTTGTTGCGTTTGCGCAGTATTAGGTTGATAGCGTTGTTGTTCTTGAAAAGCCTGCTGTTGTTGTTGCTGCATTTCCGAAACCTTCCGCTTAAGCTGGCTTGCCGTTCTGCTCACAGGTATTACCAGATCAAAAATCAGGCGATACATAAAGTATATAAAAAGGCACCAAAATAAAATCTTGACCATAATTTGTAAAATTAGGTCAAATGCAAATCCTTGGGTTGTTAAATCCTTCAAAATAGGAAGAGCGGCAAAAATTTGGGTAGTATGTACCGATTGTTTACATTTGCAGCAGTTAAAAAATCAGCAGAAGGGAACGACAATCGTTCCCTTCTCCTTTTTTAGTATGGCAACAGACCCACATTTAGATAAGATAACTTCCCTGCTAGAGGGGCTTTTATTGGAGGAGCCGGCTTATTTCTGCGTGAGTATACGTATTAAGCCTACCAATAATATCAAAGTATTTCTCGATGGCGATGAGGGGCTTCCGATTGCCAAATGTGTACAGTTTAATAGACAACTATACAAACTTATAGAAGAAGCCGGGTTTTACCCCAATGGTGATTTTTCGTTGGAAGTATCTTCTCCGGGGGTAGATGAGCCATTGCAACTGATTCGGCAGTATAAGAAAAATGTAGGGAGAACGCTATTGGTAACCTTTACGGATGAAACCGTTAAAGAAGGGGTTTTGGAAGCCGTGGCAGAAGCCGATATACTGCTTGCACACACAACAGGTAAGGGAAAAAAAGCCATTACCGAAAAATTGGTTATTCCATTTAACAATATAAAATCAGCAACCGTTCAAATTAAATTTTAGTGTTCATTTAAAAAAAGCTTTATGGCCAGTATAAATCTTATTGAAGCCTTTCAGGAGTTTAAAGATGCCGAGAATATCGACCGTCCAACGATGATGAAAGTAGTAGAAGATGTTTTCAAAACCTTACTTAGAAAGAAGTTTGGGGCTGATGATAACTTCGATGTAATCGTAAATGCCGAAAAAGGAGATTTGGAAATCATCCGTAGGCGTATGATTGTAGAAGATGGGGAAGTAATGGATCCATTGGCTGAAATTGCTTATACCGATGCCGCTAAAATTGAACCCGACTTTGAAGTAGGCGAAGAATTATATGAAGAAGTAGATATTTTAGATTTTGGTCGCCGTGCAATTTTGGCTGCTAAACAAACATTGGCTAGCCGTATCAGCGATTTGAAGAAAAATGTACTCGTTAAAAAATATGGTGATCGTATTGGCGATATTATTAGTGCCGAAGTGTACCAGGTATGGAAAAAAGAAGTGTTATTATTAGATGAAGAAGGCAACGAATTAATTCTACCCAAATCAGAACAAATACCACAAGATTATTTCAAAAAAGGAGAGAATATTCGTTCGGTAGTGGCGCGTGTAGACATGAAAAACAATACACCGGTAATCATTCTATCCCGCACCAGCCCGCTGTTTCTAGCCAAATTACTCGAAATTGAAGTGCCTGAAATTTTTGATGGATTAATCGCTATCAAGAAAATTGTACGCGACCCAGGTGATCGTGCTAAAGTGGCGGTTGAAAGCTACGACGATCGTATTGATCCGGTGGGTGCTTGCGTAGGTATGAAGGGTAGCCGTATTCATGGCATTGTTCGTGAATTAAAGAATGAAAATATTGATGTGATCAATTTTACGACTAATACCCAATTGTTGATTCAGCGTTCTTTAACGCCGGCAAAAATCAGCTATATGGAATTGGATAATGATAAGAAACAAGCAAACGTATACCTCAAAGCCGATCAGGTTTCTTTAGCCATTGGCCGCCGTGGAGTAAATATCAAACTGGCTTGTGAGCTTACTGGGTATGAGATTGATGTGTATAGAGAAGATGAAGAAATAAGCGATGAATTTGATATCGACTTGGATGAGTTCAGTGATGAAATTGAAACATGGATCATTGATGAATTCAAGAAAATTGGCTGTGATACAGGAAGAAGTGTGTTGAAATTAACGGCCGATGAATTGGAGCGTAGAACCGATTTAGAGCGTGAAACAATTGATGAAGTGAGAAAGATATTACAGGAAGAGTTTGATCGCGAAGAATAGCAGCCGATAAACAGTATATTTGCCTCGTGCCGATATGCTTGCTGCAGCCTCTATGCGCTAATGATCGCGGCCATAGTTGTATAAAAGATCAGGAATTAAAAACAACGAATGTCAGAACTGAAATTACCCAGACTGTTAGCAGCTGCCAAGGAATTCAACGTTGGTCAGGATACCCTGATCGAATTCCTGGTGAAGAAAGGATTTCCCAAAGATGATCTGAAGCCTACCGCTAAGCTATCGGAAGAGCAATACCGTGCGCTCCAGAACGAGTTCCAAGGTGATAAAGTAGCTAAGAATAAAGCCGATTTAGTAGAAATACCAAAAGGAAGTTCTGGCGAAGCCAAGAAGAAAAAAGATGAGGAAGAAATTAGCTTCCGTAAAGAAGAGAAAAAGCCTGCGGCACCTAAAGAAGAGCCCAAGCCTGTAGAAATAGTTGTGCCTGAGCCGCCGGTGCCAGTGGTTGAAAAAGCACCGGAGCCCGTTGCGCCCCCTGCACCCGTGGTGGTAGAAGAAAAACCGGCCCCTGCGCCCGCCCCTGTTGTAGAAGCGGAGAAGGTAAAGATTGATGCGCCTGAAATTGAAGGGCCAAAAGTGATCAATAAAATTGATCTTTCGGCTATTGATTCTTCAACGCGCCCTAAAAAATCAGCTAAAAAACCAGAGCCCCCTGCAGCGCCTAAACCCGCTCCAGCAGCGGAACCTGTGGCAGAGGCAAAGCCTGCTCCTGCACCTAAACCTATAGCACCAATTGTAGAAACACCTGCTCCTGCTGCACCCGTAGCAGATGAAGCACCAGCCATTGAAAATATTAGGGCAGAGAAATTAGAAGGACCGAAGATTTTAGGAAAAATTGAATTACCCGTTAATAGTGATACACGCCCTAAACCAATGGCGCGTGATGAAAAGCGTAAACGTAAGCGTATTCCGGTTGATAAAAAAATAGACCCAACACAAGTGCCAAAAGATGCACAGGGTAGGCCGCTTACTGGTCCGAATAGGCCCATAACACCAGCCCGCAGCAATAACCCACAAGGTGGCGGCGGCGGCGGATTTAATAGAGATAATAATCGCGGCGGTGGTGGCGGATTTAACCGTGGCGGCGGCGGTGGAAATAGAGGTGGTGGAAATAGAAATGATCGTAACCAACGCCCTGAAGAAAAAGAAATTGATCAGAAAGCTATTCAGGAGAAGATTAAAGAAACACAGGCTAAATTAGCCGGTGCAGGTGGTAGAGGTAAGAGCCTGAAAGCTAAGTATAGAAGGGCTAAACGCGATGAAGCGGCAGAGGCCATGGGTGAAGAAATGTCGGAAGACAATAAACTACAGGTTACAGAATTTGTAACGGTGAGTGAATTGGCTAACCTCATGGATGTAAGCTTTGCTGATGTTATTGGCAAGTGTATGAACTTGGGCATCATGGTATCTATTAACCAACGATTAGATGCAGAAGTAATTGAATTAGTGGCTAGTGAATATGGGTTTGAAGTAGAATTTATAGGATTGGAAGATGCAGAAGAAATGGAGGAAGAAGAGGATGAAGATGATGAAGCATCATTAGAAGCACGCCCGCCGATTGTAACCATTATGGGTCACGTAGACCATGGTAAAACCTCATTACTCGATTATATCCGTAGTGCGAATGTGGTGGCGGGTGAAGCGGGTGGTATTACCCAGCATATTGGAGCCTATGAAGTAACCCTTCCTTCTGGTAAAGCCATTACTTTCTTGGATACTCCCGGTCACGAAGCGTTTACCGCTATGCGTGCACGTGGTGCCAAAATCACCGATATCGCTATTATTGTGGTTGCTGCTGATGATGCAGTGATGCCGCAAACCAAAGAAGCTATCAGTCACGCACAAGCTGCGGGTGTACCGATGATTTTTGCAGTGAATAAAATTGATAAAGACGGTGCCAATCCACAAAAAATATACGAGCAATTATCTCAAATGAATATTCTCGTTGAAGCTTGGGGTGGTAAATTCCAAAACCAGGAATTATCGGCTAAGCAAGGATTAAACGTAGATACTTTATTGGAGAAAGTATTATTAGAAGCGGAGATTTTAGACCTCAAAGCCAATCCGAATAGAGAAGCAAGCGGTACTATTATTGAAGCATCTTTAGATAAAGGTCGCGGTTATGTAGCAACAATATTGGTACAGAATGGAACATTGAAACAAGGTGATTTAATTGTATCCGGACAATTCTATGGACGCGTTAAAGCCATGTTTAATGAACGTAATGTACGTATTGAAGATGCACCGCCTTCTACCCCAGTAGTTATATTAGGATTAAATGGGGCACCACAAGCGGGTGAGAAATTCAAAGTATTTGAAGACGAAGCAGAAGCTAAAGAAGTAGCTGTTAAACGCGCTCAAATCCTTCGTGAACAAGGCTTGCGTGCACGTAAGCATATTACATTAGATGAAATCGGTCGTCGTTTAGCACTCGGTAACTTTAAAGAACTCAATATCATTATTAAAGGTGATGTGGATGGTTCAGTTGAAGCATTAAGTGATTCATTACAGAAATTATCTACCGAAGAAATTGCGGTAAGGGTGGTGCATAAAGGGGTTGGACAAATCTCTGAAAGTGATGTGTTATTAGCAACCGCATCGGATGCAATTATTATCGGATTTAATGTACGCCCATCTATGCAAGCCAATAAGCTGGCAGAAACAGAAGGCGTTGAAATTAAACTCTACTCTATTATCTATACCGCTATCGACGAAATTAAGAGCGCCATGGAAGGTATGTTGGAACCGAAATTCCAAGAGAAGATTGTGGCGAATGTGGAGATCCGTGAAGTATACAAATTTGATAAGGCAACTGTTGCCGGATGTTTTGTATTGGATGGTAAAATTTCTCGTAATAGTAAGATCAGGATTATTAGAGATGGTATCGTGGAATATCCAAAAGGAGAAGGACAAAGTGCTGAATTGGGCAGCTTGAAGCGTTATAAAGATGATGCAAAAGAAGTGTCTTCTAATATGGAGTGCGGGTTAACGATTAAGAATTATAATGATATTAAAGTAGGCGATATAGTGGAGGCATTTGAAGAGGAAGAGGTAAAGAGAACATTGTAAGGGAAAAGGTATAGGGTGTAAGGCATAAGACTTATACCTTACACCTTTAACCTCCCGTTAACCCCTTGTTGTTTACTTTTGAATATATATGACTGGTATGAAAAAGTATGTATTTGCGTTGTTGATAGTTATTGGTGGGAGTATATCATTGGCCAATGCCCAGGCAAAGAAAATTATTGCAGATAAAATTGTAGGGCAGGTTGGCGATAAAATTATTCTTCGCTCAGAAATTGTGAATGCCATTGCTGATATGAAGCGCCAGGCACAGGGACAAGAAAACGTAGTATTGCCAACAGAATGTCAGGTAATGGAAGGGCAGTTGATTCGTAAAGCTTTATTATTGCAAGCACAGAAAGATTCACTAACTGTTAATGAGGATGAAATTGAAAACGATTTAGAAAATCGAATCCGACAAACTATTTATCAGTACGGCTCAAGGGAAATATTAGAAGAAATTGCAGGTAAAACAGTGTATCAATTAAAAGATGATTTTCGCGAAGCTTTTAGGGAGCAAAAGTTAGCAGAGCAAATGAAGCGTAAAATTGAAGAAAGCGTAAAGATCACACCTACTGAAGTAAAAGCCTATTATAGCAAAACACCAACCGATAGCTTGCCTTATTATGAGAGTGAAGTTGAAGTAAGTCAGATTGTTATTTTCCCAAAGGCCAATAAAGATGTAGAAGAATATGTGGCTAAGCAATTATACGACTATAAAAAGCAAGCAGAAACCTTAGGTCCTAAAAAGTTTGAGCAGCTTGCGAAGAATTATTCGGAAGATCCTGGCGTTAAAGAAAATGGCGGTCAGTATACGCTCAATAGAAATGAAAAAAACTGGGACCCCGCTTTTTTATCGGCATCATTTCGGTTGAAAGAAGGACAAATTTCGCCTATTGTAAAATCTAAGTTTGGTTTGCATATTATTATGATGATCAGCAGATCTGGGGATGAAGCCATTGTGCGTCATATCTTACGTATTCCGCCAATTACAGATGATGAGCTGAAAGAAGCAAAAGAAAAATTAGATACCATTCGCAGAGATATTAAAATTGGTAAAATTAGTTTTGCAGAAGCAGTTACCAAATACAGTGATGATGAGGGTAGTAAGTTTAGTGCAGGGGCATTCATTAATAGAGACAATTCTACTTTTATCACATTGGATATGCTGGATAAAGAATTGATACCAGTAATAGCACAGTTAAAGCCAGGCGACCTTTCTCAACCTATTTCTTATACAGATGAACGTTCTGGTAAAAAAGGCGTACGCATTGTTTACTATAAGACTAAAAAAGAACCACACCGCGAAAACCTAAAGGATGATTACAACCGCGTTGCACAAAGAGCGCTTGAAGAGAAGAAGAACGCCGTTCTTGAAAAATGGTTCAAAGAACATATCCCCGGTTATTATATCCTCATCGACAAAGAATTTACTGCCTGCCCAAGTTTAGAAGACTGGCGCAAAGCTGCAGAGAATGCGGCTAAAGGAAGAGCAAGTAATTAGACGATAGACTGTGGACCGTAGACGGTATTTTATGATCCACGGTCTACTGTCCACGGTCTAATATCTTTTTTTTGCAATAATGTATGTATATACATATATTTGCATAGTGAAACTGGAGCAAGCCATACAAAGTACAAAATTTAAGAACGAAGTGCATAAGGCAAC
Source organism: Bacteroidota bacterium (assembly GCA_039796395.1). Taxonomy (GTDB): domain Bacteria; phylum Bacteroidota; class Bacteroidia; order Chitinophagales; family Chitinophagaceae; genus Sediminibacterium. The sequence continues at coordinate 7,264 of JBDKJW010000030.1, read as the reverse complement.
ATTAAATGTATTGTATACGGCCTGGTGGTTAAAAACCTTGATGAGTAAGGAATTGAAGGAATTTGGTTTAACGCATGAACAGTACAATGTGCTCCGCATTTTAAAGGGAAAACATCCTGAGCAAATGTGTGTAAAAGATATTGGCTGCCGCATGATTGAAAAAAATTCGAATGTTCCGCGGATCATCGACAGACTGGAATTAAAGAAATTGGTTAAAAGAAATGATTCAGAATTTGATAAGCGCGAAACCGTAATTACGCTTACACAAAGCGGTATTGCAGTGCTAGAAGCCACTACCCATAAGGTAAATGAACTTATGAAGGATGAAGTGGTGATGAATGAAAAAGACGCAACTTCTTTAAATATGTTATTAGAAAAATTGAGGGCAAGCGAGTAAGCTTTTTTTTAAACAAATAGATGTATATACACTTAAATTAAAAAATATGAAAAAGAATAGAACAGTACAGCAAATTACATACGCAGCCGAGTTTGATATGGGAGGGTTTCCTGTACGCCAGTCATTACCGGTAAGGAGCTTAGATAATTTGGACCCTTTCCTATTGCTTCATCATGCCAATATTAAAGTGAGTGAGCATGCTGATTTAAGCAGGGCTGGCGTTGGCGCTCACCCACATAGAGGCTTTTCTCCGGTTACATTCATTTTTGAAGGAGGGGTTCATCACAGAGACAGCAGGGGGAATGATAATATCGTATATGCCGGAGGTACACAATGGATGAATGCAGGTATGGGCATCATTCATAGCGAACGCCCTCCGCACGATATCCACGCCCATGGGGGTAAGCAGGAATTGATTCAATTATGGGTGAATACACCAGCTGCTTTTAAAATGAAGCAACCGGAATATTTCTCACTTACGAGAGAAAATACCCCTAAAATAGCGTCTGACGCTGGGGGGGTGAATATCTCGGTAATTTCAGGACAACTCTTTGATATTCAAGGACCTATACCAACTTTTTCGCCCGTGAACACGTATACCGTGGAAAGTCGAAAAGCCGCTACTTTCTTCCTACCTATTCCTCCTACTCATAATGCATTTGTATATGTATTAAAAGGAAAAATTCAATTAGATGAAAACACCGTAGTAGATCAATACCATATGGCTGCATTTCATAAAGATGGGGAAGGATTTTCTTTTAGTACCCTTGAAGATGCTGTGCTACTTGTAGGAACGGGTGAACCCATTAATGAACCCATTGCTTCACACGGCCCATTTGTAATGAATACCCAAACCGAAATCATGGAAGCTTTTCGCGATTATCAGTTGGGCAAAATGGGGGTGTTGATAGAGGAATAGACAAGAGACGGTAGACGATAGACCATGTGTCGCCCTGTCCGCCGCGGCGGATTCGAAGGGTTGCACTTAAAATAACATATAACCAATAATTAAAACTAAAACAAATGGCAACTTACAAAATCGATCCGATGCACAGTGAAATCACTTTTAAAGTGAAACACTTAATGATTACCAATGTAACGGGTAGCTTTCAAGAATTTGATGCAACATTAGACGCAAATGAAGACGACTTCAGCGATGCAAAAATTAGCTTTGAGGCAAACGTAAACAGTATCTCCACCAATAACGAACAAAGAGATGGCCACTTAAAAAGCGCTGATTTCTTTGCAGCAGATGAGTTTCCGAAATTGCAGTTCAGCTCAACTTCATTCCAAAAAAAATCAGCAGATAACTATAGCTTAATAGGTGATCTTACGATTAAGGGTATTACAAAATCAGTAGCATTAACAGTTGAATACGGGGGCAATATGACCGATTTTTACGGACAAAATAAAGCGGGCTTCGACATTAGCGGTAAGATTAACCGGAGTGATTTTGGCTTAACCTGGAGCGCTGTAACCGAAGCGGGTGGTATTGTGGTGAGCGAAGAAGTAAAACTACATGTAGCGGTGCAAATGGTAAAGCAAGCCTAATTGGCTAACTTTGCGAACAGGTAGCCTCATTAATTGTTAGTATAGTATGAAAATTGAAATAATATCTGGTAGTCCGCGTAAGAATAGTGTTACCCATAGGTTGGCACTATTCTTAGCACGCCACTTCCGTACGAATACCGATCATGAAATTGATATTATTGATGTAAGAGATTGGAATTTGCCTTTGCTCAATGATGTTTTTTCTAGCGTAGAGAATACGCCGGAGGCATATAAACCGCTTACCAAACGTATGTTAAACGCAGATGCTTTTGTTTTGGTAACACCAGAATACAATGGAAGTTATTCTCCCGCGCTACAAAATTTGTTGGATCATTTTCCTAAGCAATCCAGAAAAGCTTTTGGCGTGGTAACGGCGTCTACAGGAGCAATGGGGGGTATGCGTGCTACACAACAGTTATTGCTATTGATACCCGCATTATTTGGTATAGCATCGCCCTATATGTTGGTTACACCCTTGGTAGATAAGAAATTTGATGCAGCGGGGAACTTGCTAGATAGCGGATTTCAGCAGAGTATTGATGTATTTGTGAAGGAATTTTTATGGTTGACAGAAACCCTGCAAACCGAAAAACAACCGGTATATAATTAATGTAGAATAATGGGGCGGAGTTGTAACTTCGCCCCTTCTTTTTAACAACCATCCATGAGCGACGAAATAAAACACGAATGCGGATTAGCCTACATTCGCCTGCGCAAACCATTTTCTTATTATTTGCAAAAGCATGGCGCCGTAACCTATGGTTTAAATAAGCTTTACCTCTTGATGGAGAAACAGCATAACCGCGGACAAGATGGTGCGGGTATGGCTACGGTTAAATTGAATACAGAACCAGGTAACCCCTTCCTGCATCGCATGCGGAGTAATGCGCCACAGCCCATTGCGGATTTGTTTTTTAAAGTGGGACAAGAAATTGAAGAACTAGAAAAATACCAACCTGATATTAAACAACACCCAGGATTGATGAAGGGGCATCTTCCTTTTTTAGGTGAATTATTAATGGGTCATTTACGGTATGGTACCCAAGGAAAAAATAATGTAGAATTTTGTCACCCTTTTATTAAGCGCGATTTAATGCCGGGCAAAAACCTAGCATTAGCGGGTAACTTTAATTTGGTGAATACGGATGAGTTATTTGATCTGATCAATATGAGTCCGGGCGATTTTCAAAGTCAAAGTGATTTAGCAGCAATGATGGAAGTGATTCATCATTTTTTAACAAAAGAAGATGAGCTGCACCCTAATAATGCGAATGTTTCATCGGTGCTCAAAAAAGCCGCGCCGCTATTTGATGGTGGTTATACTATTGGCGGCTTACTAGGCAATGGCAGCAGTTTTGTAATGAGAGATGCGCATGGTATTCGTCCGGCTTACTATTATATTAATGAGGAAGTGATTGTGGCGGCGAGCGAGCGAGCCGCCATACGTACCACTTTTAATGTAGGCGAGAATGAAGTGCTAGAACTTATGCCTGGTATGGCTTTGCTGGTAGATGGTGAAGGTAATTATGCAATAGAACAAATACTTGAACCAAAGGAAAGAAGGGCTTGTAGTTTTGAGCGCATTTATTTTTCGCGCGGTAGCGATGAAAAAATTTATAGAGAAAGAATTGCCTTGGGGCATCATTTAAGTAGAACTGTTTTAGAGCGTATTAACTACGATTTGAAAAATGCTATTTTCTCTTATATACCCAACACAGCAGAAGTTGCTTTCTATGGTTTGGTGAAAGGTATGGAAGAGTATTTGAATAAAATTAAGGTAGAAAGAATTTTGAGTTGGGGTAATGATTTTACGCCAGAGAAATTAGAAGAAATGGTGAATAGAAAAATTCGCCAAGAAAAAATTGCGATCAAAGATGTAAAGCTGCGCACATTTATTACGGAAGATGCAAACCGGAATGAAATGGTGCAACACGTGTACGATGTTACCTATGGTACCGTGCGTAGAGATCAAGATACATTGGTAGTGATTGATGATAGTATTGTAAGGGGCACTACATTAAAAGAAAGTATTGTTCGGATGTTATCGCGTTTGCATCCTAAAAAAATAATTGTAGTTTCTTCTGCACCACAAATACGCTACCCCGATTGTTACGGGATAGATATGAGCAAGATGGGTGATTTTATTGCTTTTAAGGCCGCGATGGCATTACTGAAGGAGAAGGAGATGGAACATATAGCGCAGGATGTATTGCAAAAAATAAAAGAGTTACAACGCACCAATCAATTGCATAGTGAAAATGTGGTGCGACAAATTTATAAGCCATTTAGTACAGAAGAAATTTCAGCAAAAATTGCACAGCTTATTACGCCTACAGGCATTACGATTCCTGTTGAAGTAATTTATCAAACCATTGAAGACTTACACGATAGTTGCCCCACAAATACCGGCGATTGGTACTTCACGGGTAATTACCCTACACCTGGTGGCAATAAGGTAGTGAACAAAGCATTCCTCAATTATATGGAAGGAAGGAATGTAAGAGGGTATTAATTTAGTGCTTGTTTATTGGTATATTAGAGGATGCAACCAACACATCCCGTTTCGCGTAAGCGTATAGGCGCGCAACTCAAGTACGATTTAATAGGAAAAGACTCTTATCGTGGTGTAACATTAAGTTATGCTTATTTAGCTAATCAAATTGGTCATTTTGCGTTGGCTTTTGGTCCGGCAGCAGGAATATATTTAATACTTACTAGCTGTTGCGATAGTATACAATATCCAGGCTTATGGGCAGGGGGTGGTATGGCATTGCTATGGATTGCTTTTGAAATATATAATATTACTGAACAGTTTAAAGAAGGCAAAGGCAATGATGGTAAGTATGTGTTTGCACCCGATAATTGTAATATAATTGAAGATACGGTTATTGATATGGGGTATTTTACATTTGGTGGATTGAGCTTTGCTGCAGGAAGTACGCCAGCGTGTAAATGGTTATGGGTTGTTCCTGTTTTGCTATTGTTATATTTATTACATAGAAGTCGCTCTTGGTATATCACTAAAATTTGTCAGCAAACGGCAGGCTATCCTTATCAATTAAGACTGAGTCAGTGGAATCATCCGATTAAAGAAAGTACCAAAAATCAGATTGAAGGGTATAATAGTAGTGATAAAAAGGGTATTCATATATTGGTATATGGTGCACAGGGAACTGGTAAAACGGCTATAGCCGTTGCATTGGCGAATGAGCAGTCGATCAAACGACATGCTTGTGTATATACAACGGGTACTAAATTGCTAACCAGTTTATATGATACGGATGCAACTATATTAAAAGATGATCCTTATGCTTTATGTACTTGGCGTAGTTCAGATTGTTTGGTAGTAGATGATATAAACCCAGGCGATCCGGTAAAGGATGAAACAATAACTGCCGATTTATTTGCAAAACACGTGAACGCATTACCAGAAAATAAAGATGCGATTATTGCAGGGAATATTATTTGGGTACTAGGTAATCTGCAACAACAGGAAAGTCTGCATAATGATTGGGTAGAACTGTTAGTAAAGATAGGCGTGAAAAAAGAAAATATTATTCGCTTAGAAATGGGAGACTAGTTAAGGTAGAATATAATTTTCGTATGCAAAACTGATTAAGTGGGCTAAACTTTTTACATCAAATCTTTTGTATAAGGGTATTATCCTTTTTTCTACTGCAGAAGATGTTAAGTTTAATTCATCTGCAATTTCTTTGAATGTGTATCCCTTTGCTAGATATACTAACGCTTCTTTTTCTTTTCCTGAAATAGTTTGATGAATAAATAAATCTTTATTTAGTTCATCTTCAAATTCGTTTTTTTCCGGACCAAAGGCGGAAAAGCGAATTACTTTCCCAAAGCGTAAACTTCTATTCACTTGAAACCTTCCAATCGCTTCTTTAATCATATTATTTTCACCGCTATACACACCAATTTTTACATCCATAGGAATGAGGTTACCATTTCTATGAATTTTTTTTGTTTCAAAACTGAAACTATACTCTTCAATATTTTCTCGAGGGGATGCTAAAAACTGAACAGCCTTGTCATTAATATCATATGTAAATGGGGCATGCGTGGGATCGGTTTGGCTAACTATGGTTTGCAAATTTATTTCATCATCTGGGTAGCCAAGTGTTTCCTTCCAACCAGCCGTATATACCATCCTATTTTCTTTCATGGAATAGATATAAATCGCTTCTTCCGGGAAACGCCTAATTATTTTTTTAAAATGCTGGAATTCGGCGCTATTTGGGTCGGCGGGAAGTGGCGAAACAACTTGTTGGGTATAATAAGAAGAATTTTTGTTCATTCCTTCACAATAAAATCACTAAATAAGTTAAACAAACTGCGAAATTTCGCAGTTGACTAACGTTTATCCTACTACTAATTTTGTTTTGCAAACGTTAGCAAAATGGTTTTAGCAAGATTTAAGTGAAAGATATTAAAATCAGCTGAAAAAACGTTTAGTGCCCCGTTTTATATCCAATATCTAGGGGCCATTCTATTGCAACTATTGGGGGATAGTTAATAAAAGCCTCTCTGATCGTAAAAAACAGAGGGGCTTTCTTGGTTTTATGATAGTACAATAAACCCAGCAGTTACATCCAATATATCGCCATGATAATTTCTGCCTGTAGGCGATCCATAATCCCAGAATAAGCTTTTCTCTGGCGTATAGGTAAGCAGCACTATCCAATGGGAACCAATTAGGCCATTGAAAGGAAAACCGGGGTTGGTGCGTTTTGTATAATTTGCTGGAAAGGGATCGGTACAACCTTCAATCATTAACCAGCTGTTCACTAAAAGAATTACTGGCTTATGTGTATTGAGCGATAATTGTAAAAAACTTCGTTCATCTTCATCAAAAGGAAATATATCTGTTTCTACAAAATCGTTGCCTATAACAGTTGTTTGGTAACCAAAACTGCGTAATAACCGATCTTCTGAAGCTATACTCATACCAGCCCAAATGGCTTGGTTCTCCAGATGTTTTTTATTAGAATAAGGCGTATAATAGAAGGGTAAAAAACTAAAAGTATCGGCGAGTGTAAGGGCTAATAACATTTCCGCATTATGCGGTAATTGCTTATTTAAAATCCCCCAATTTTGAGCCGGATCGGCATGTAAGCCCTGTTCCAATGCTTCCTTAATTTCGTTACGTACTATAAAATCTTTGCCATCATACCGGGCAGTTTCAAAATGATACAAGGCATAAATGAATTGCTTAAAAACATCGGGATCTTTCTGAATCCAACAATAAAAGAAAGCATAAAAACCACAACAATCGGTATAGTGTGTTTGACACAGTGATGA
>JBDKJW010000029.1:0-16252 GCA_039796395.1 Bacteroidota bacterium | reverse complement strand
CATAATAATTGGAGGCACTGAAGGTATATGCTCCTTTGACCATTTGAGTAGATGGATGATTAGTGGTAAAAATGGGCCATTCATTAAATGTATGAACAGTGCATTGTACCGGCTCTTTAATAGCACCTTCTATCCATCCCAAAATAGAATAGTTTAATAACCCAATAAAACCGGGGCGAATGATTGATGCATCGCTAGGATCAAGCCGCCCCTCCATTTTTTTAAGGTCAATCGTATAGTGTATTTGGGAGATGGTATTGGTAGTATCTGTGCAATACCAACGCGAAGCATTGTTATCATCTTTGCGCATATCCATTTTTTTTCCGTTAGTACTAATGCCATGAATCGCTTCAATGAAGTTATCGTAGCTAATCATACTATAAGTGCCAGGAACAGATCGGGGCATTACAAATGTTAGGGGCCCTTTTTGAGGTTGAGTGGGGGTTATGGATATATGTATTTTTGATGATAGGCTGTCTTTATACTCAATGGTATAAGTTATTTGCGCCGATAGGGAGTAAGAAAAACCTGCCCACAAAAAAACTGGCAAAAGCTGCTTTACAAATAACTTAGCCACCATATGTGTTTGTTTTTTGTTTTGTAAGTATCATACCATTTGCATAGCGGATACAAGGCAATAACCAAGCATATCCAAATGCAGTATATGCCCAATAAGCTAAAACCATTGCCCGGAAGGGCAAACAAAAAAGGTATATTTTTTGCCGAATCTAATGCTTCTTGGGTAGTATGCCCCTGGGCATAAAATACAATTGTTAAGAATAGATGAATGATAAAAAAGTGAACGATGTAATAAAAAAATGCAGTTCTCCCAAAAATAGACACAGTATCTGTAAAGCGGTTTTTATATTTCTCAATGATAGAAAGCAATATAAAAGCGATGCCAATAGTAATACTTAAGTATAAAAGAGAGGGCGGATATTTGTTTACATTCATGAATGATAAGAAAGTATACAAGCCATTTTTTTGTTGGCTCCACGCTACAGGATCTCCATATACATTTATGAAACGCAGTATGGCAAATAGCAAAATCAGCGTACAACCGATACGGAGCAATATTTTTTGACGCACTTCACTTGTAAAATTAGGAGTGAAGAAAATGCCTGTACAATAGCCGATCATCATGAGCCCAGTCCATGGAATAAATGGGTATATAATGATAAGATAGTGATTGGGTGAATATGCATACGGCGACCATTTGCCGTTATGTAATAAAGCCCACCAAAAACCGCCTTTAAAATCTTTTGCTGCTTCCAACCTGTCTAATAAGTTGTGGCCAAAAACAATGATGCAACCTAAAATAAGTATCATGGTAAAAGGAAGATGAATAGCAAGTGCAAGGATGAGCATACTAATACCAATAGCCCAAAATACCCCTAAGGGTACAAAGTTGAAATTGGGATTGAAAGTCCATGCGAAAGATATAATTACGAGCTCAATAATTATTAGCCACAATCCTCTTTTTATTAAAAAACTGGTAAGCTCTTTTTTTGTTTTGCGTAGGCTTTGTAAATAAATGGATACGCCTGATAGTAAAACAAATATCGGAGCGCATAAATGAGTTATCCATCTAGTAAAGTAAAGCACCGGGGTGGTGGTGGTTAAATTAAGCGGATCGTCTGTGAATGCTTCTATATGAAGAAAGTCGCGAACATGATCAAGGGCCATGATTACCATTACAATCCCTCGTAAGATATCGATAGATTCTATTCTTTTGTTTGATATAGCTGTCATAGGAATACTTTAGTTTAAATGGAATTTCTACAAATGAATTCTATCGAAAAGGTACTATAATTATTGAGAAATATCTCAACAACGCGAAATGGTTGTTTTATAGTTGTATAATTACCTCATTGTCCCAATTACTTTTAACCGCAAGTGGCTTTGTAATCAGTTGAACTATCTCAGGTTGCTTTTTCGTTTTGAAATTCCCCGTATCCCAAACTCCATTTTTATTGGCATCATACAAAATGCGCATTTCATAAGTACCGCCCCTAAAGAGCCTTCTAAATAATTCGTTACTGGTTATGGGGAATGATTCAACAATTTTATCGGATTGTAAGAATTGAAGAACGGGGTTTTGATTCAATTTTAAATTGGTAAAACGCAATCGGATACTACCATAATCGCTTTCCTTGCGTGTACTAAAGCGAATAGTATCTGTTTTTACCAAACTAAGGCCTCCTGTATCTACCACTGCTTGTTTATCGATTATTAATCTAAAAAAGCCATTTTCTTTCCAAGGGTATTTTATACGTATATGATGGGTAACCGAGTCTATGTCAATACTATAGCCACTTACTCTTTTATACAGGGTATCTTTTAAAATAATAGATGTGGTATCGATTTTTTTAAGTTTGCGTGAAAAAATTACTTCAAACGGACTGAGTAAATCTTGAACACCTGTTTCTAAACTAGTTGTATACTTTATTTTTTTATCGTCTTTTACCACACTCGTATTTTTCTTTTCTTCTCTTTTCACTGCTTCAAAAGCATAAAGTGTATCTGTAATAGCTGTTGTATTTACAGTTAATAGTTGAGATTTAAATGCAAACAATTTCGTGCTATCATCATATTTTTTGGTGAAATCATTTGGGAGCACATATACGCGGTATTGCCCTAGTGCTAAATTGTAAAATTGAAACTCGCCTTTGCCATTTAATTTAGTATAGTATCTGGCTTTTTCCTTTATAATGGCTGTATCATTTAAATTTTTGTGTAGCAATACAATTAACGAACTATCTATTTTCCCTTTTTCGGCCAGTATAACCTTGCCGCTATAACCATAGTTGTCGATTGTTTTTCCGGTTGAAAAAGTGTATCGAAAATTTTTTGCAATATTCCCTTCATTTACATCTTTAATGGCATCACCAAAAAGTATAGTATACGTTGTATTAGCATCTAAAGTGTCTTTAAATACAACTGTTACATTTCTCAGTTTATAATCATACCGAGGTGTGCTTTTTATCGTTGGCGATATAATAATATTATCTTGAGGATTTTGTAGTGTAACAAATTCACTGAAAGTTAATGTTACTTGTTTGGGTGAAATATTTACAGCGGAATCTTTTGGTAAAGCGGCGATAAGAACTGGCGGTAAACTATCACGCGCACCGCCAGCTGGGGGTACTATATTAGCACAGGAAGTTAAAAAACTTGCAAGACCTATAAGTACAACGATAGAAACACTTTTTATCCATTTATTCATTACGCTAAATTAAAAGTTTTATATGTCTTCTCCCTGTTCTTCTTCTCCTATTGGATGCAGTGCAACAGCTAATTCATTGGTTTTTACAAAACCACACCATTTGCAATCGATTTTGCCACAACCAGTATAGAAATCTCTTTGCTGAATTTTTTGCCAAACTGTTTTTATCTGTTCTGTAACGGTTTGAATGGAAGCTTCGGTGATGAGTATTTTCTCTTTACGATATGTTTTATTTTTATCTGGTTCTATAAAATCAAACTCTGCACTTACGGCTTTCCATTCTTTTTGTTCGTAATGGTCTACCAATATTTTATAAAATACAGCCTGCCGCCAATAATCACCCCCATTGGGCTCTTTATCATTAGGCTCTTTAAGCTTATCTTTTGCCTTATCCGGGTCTCCGGTTTTATAATCAACTACATTCACTTGCTTCCCATCAAATTCAAGCTTATCTAACTTTCCTTTTATTGGAATTCCATCTACGGTAACACCGCGAATAGTTTGCTCAATGCTTACAATTTTATTCCAATGGCCAATGTATTTGTCATAATAATTACTCAAAATTTCTTGTCCATATTCCATTCTTCTCTTAAACTGCTCCTTGGTAAAGTTTTCTCGATGTCTGTCTATATGCCAATTAAACTCTTTTATCATAAAGGGTTTATCCGGAAATTCATTGGTAACACGCATTTGCTTGAAAAACTTATCAAGTGCATGGTGAACGGCTGAGCCAAATTCAGAAGCTTCAGATTTCCCAGATGGCACACGTACTAAATTATTAAAGTAAAACTGTAAAGGGCATTTTAGATAGTTATTCAAAGCAGTTACGTTCATCACAAATTTATCGAGTATCTTATCTATAAATACGGCTTCCATTTTTTCAATTTCTGGTGCTAATTCTTCTTCAAAATATAAGGCACTATAGGTACTAACAATTTCGGTGGGTAGTTGAATTACTTCAATGGGTAATAGATGCTCTTCTCGGATTTCGGCTATAAACTGTGTTGGTTCTTTTGCTTTCCCTGCCTTATCGGAACGATACCAGGAAATCATTAAATTTTTTTCTGCTCTTGTAATAGCAACATAAAACAATCTACGTAACTCTTCTTGTTCCGTAGAAGTATTAATGGTTGTAAATAAGGTATCTGGAATAGTATAGCCGCCAGCAGGTTTCCTTTTCTTCTCCCAATTAGCACTAATACAGCCAGCAATAAAAACATATTCGAATTCCAATCCTTTTGAACCATGTGCAGTAAGTAAGTTAATTGCTTTATCATTGCCGCTAATTTGTACGATAGGTATGGCTATTTTCTCCTGTTTCATTAAATCAATATTGCTCACTAGCTTTTGAAGTTCAAGAGAAGGATTTCTTTGTGTTTCTACTTTTATAAAATCAAATAAACAATCAAGTACTTGTAGTAGCCAGTGTTTTTCTGGGTGTTGCATGATGTACTTAAGCACACCTGTTTTACGAATAATTGCTTCAAATAACTGTTGCATCGTACAATTTGGCACAAGTGCAATTAATTCTTCTAAGGCTAATACAGTTGGGCGTAAGCCTTGAATGTCATTTGTAAATAGGTCTTTTGCAGGGGTGTTTATTTTTTCATTTATTAATTCTCGAAGGCTACACTTTTTTTCTTGAGACCCTCTGTTTGCCCGCTCCGCACTTAGCTTTGCAATATCAATAGCAGCAATGCCCAACCAATTGAAATGTAAAATACCGAATAACATTTCATCACCGCCAAATGGCGTATCATGCTCGGCGGCAAGATATTTTAAAAGCAAGATGAGTTGTTGGGCAAAGGGAATATTAAAAAGATTAAGATTTCTTTTGCTATAAACAGGAATCTGTTTTAATTTGAAATATTGAGCTAGTTCTTCGCCATATTTATTTTCTCTATAAATAATAGCAATTCTTCCAGGGGAAATATTTTTTCTAAGCAGATCTTCAACAGCCTCACAAATACCTATCATTTCCTGTTGTGGATTTTCATATTCTTGTAAAACAGGTGTTATAGATATATTAGCATAATTGGTATTTGCAGCTGTTAATTCTTTTGATAAATTATCAATGGCATTTACTAATCGTTCATTGTTATTATCGATTAATGTTTTGGCAATATCTAATACAGGCTGAACAGATCTGTAATTTTTGGTGAGTACTACTGTGCGAATACTTTGCTTATACTTATTGGCAAAGTCTACCATATTGGATACGTTAGCCCCTTGAAAGCGATAAATACTCTGATCATCATCGCCAACCACAAAAATATTGGGCTCATCCCAATAACTGATAAGAAGTTCAACTAATTTATTCTGTGTGCCGCTTGTATCTTGGTATTCATCTACTAGTATGTATTGAAATTGTTCTTGATACCTACTCAGTAATAAGGGTTGCTCTTGAAAGGCTTTGATTACCCAATTAATCATATCATCAAAATCGTACAAATTTCTTTTACGCATTAATTCTTGAAAAGGGTTGAATTCATTTACTGCGGCACGCAGCTTATCCATCTTTTCTTTTTCTTCTGCAAGTTTATTTAACTTAGGATCGCCCTTTTGATACCCTTTCCCATTTTTTTGATAGATGAATTCATCTCTGGTAGGAATATCTGCTAGGTATTTTTCAATAGCATCAATAAGCTGATCAGGTGTCCATCCTTCTTTTTTCATATTGGCAAACAAATGTTGGAGGTTGCCAATTTCATAATACACATCGCCCCTATATCGTTTTAAGGGATGATTTTTAGGAAAAGAGTCTATAAGTTGCGTAAATAGCTCAATACGTTGTAACTCAGAAATAGGGTCGAGGGCAGTTTTTTCAAAAAGCGATAAGTTTTCTTGAATTACATCATTGCAAAAGGCGTGAAATGTATAAATATTTACTTTGTAGGCATCGGCACCAATAAAACCAATCAATCTTTTGCGCATGGCAATTACACCAGCATCTGTATAGGTTAAACAAAGAATGTTTTCCGGACGTTTGTCGGCTTCTTGCAAAATTTTGCCAATACGAGCCCCCAGAATTTGTGTTTTACCAGTACCTGGTCCAGCTATAACCATTACTGGGCCTTCTAATTGATTTACCGCTTGTTGTTGCTCATTATTAAGTAGGGCGTAAATCTGTTCAAATTGCTCGTTCTGTGCCTGCCTGTTTTTCATTCCTTAAAGATACCATGAACCTTATTACACTAGCGCTGTTATTATAGTAATAATCATTTATGTCGAAAATTTACAACTTAAAAACTGTTCAGTGTATCCCGGTATCTTTAGATACAGCTTGGGATTTTTTTAGCAAACCCGATAATTTAAAAGATATTACCCCGAGTAATTTGGGTTTTGATATCATGAGTAAACATCATGGCTCGGCAATGTATGCCGGACAAATCATTGAATACCGTGTTCGTCCTCTATTAGGCATTCCATTGTACTGGATGACCGAGATAACACATATTGAAAATCATCTTTTTTTTGTTGATGAGCAACGATTCGGGCCCTATTCACTCTGGCATCATCAGCATCATTTTAAAGCTGTTGAAGGGGGTGTTGAGATGACGGATATTGTGCACTATAAATTGCCTTTTTGGGTATTGGGGGATTTGGCAAATACGCTATTTGTGCAAAGCCAATTACGCGGCATTTTTGAACATCGATACGTTGCAGTAGAACAAAAGTTTGGTAGCTGGAATACTGGCTCAAAAATGATTCAATTCTCTTAGTGTTTACTTTAATTCCAACAACGGACTCAAGTTGTTATTTATATCAATAGTAGCAATACAAACACGTTTTCCTTTGCTATCGGGAATATCTGTTACATCCACGGTGGCTGTTTTGTCAGTAATAATTACTTGTACTAACTGGCCGTTTATAAATTTCACCTCTTTGTCTGTGGGCACTACAAATATGCCAAATCCTTTAATCTGTAATGTGCCAGTATAAGTAACTGTGATACTATTCCCCGCTTTTTCGGTACTTGGTTGTTCTGGAATATCGTTATTAATCCAGGGCATGGGTGGTACTAGTGCAGGATAGTAATAGTAGTTATTTCTTAAACTATCATTCCATCCATTCGGATTTTTTTCAAAAACTTTACTATTAAAATATAAACTTCCGTGTGTTGTATTAAAGCTGCGGAGATCCTTAATCTGATTAGGAATTTCATTTTTGTTTTTCCAAGCTTCGTTAGATCCTGCTCTGTAAATACCCATGCCAATATAAATATGTTTCCCATAGCCATGCTCATTCCACCATTTTAGGAGTACATCATAATCAGCTAGTTTATGTCCTTTTTCCCAATATAATTGAGGCGTAACATAATCAATCCATCCTTTTTCTAACCATAATAAAATATCAGCATACAGGTCGTCGTAGTTGGTTTGTCCGGCTTTTGTATTACTACCCATTGGGTCTTGACTTTTATTTCGCCATACACCAAAAGGAGAAATACCAAACTTCACACGGGGGTTTGTAGCTCGGATGGCACGTTGTAACTGAACAATAATACTATCGCAGTTGCTCCTTCGCCAATTGTCTTTGGAGAGTCCGTTACCATACTGCTCGAATGTTTTTTGATCGGGGAATTCTTTCCCTGTGATCCTATAAGGATAAAAATAATCATCCATATGAATCGCATCTAAATCATAGCGTGCTACCAGGTCTTTTACTACACGTACCGTATGTTCACGTACGGCTGGTAAACCCGGATTGAAATATTTTTTATCGCCATAGATAATAAACCATTCAGGGTGAATTTTGGTAAGATGTGAAGGTGCTATTGATGATTTATAAATATTAAATACAGCACGATAAGGGTTGAGCCAAGCATGAAATTCCATTCCTCTTTTATGGGTTTCTGCTACCATAAATTCTAGCGGATCGTAATAAGGATTAGGGGGTAATCCTTGTTTACTTGTAAGGTATTCACTCCATGGTTCATATGGAGAAGGATAGAGCGCATCGCCAGCTGGCCTTACTTGCACCACTACTGCATTCATGCCATTTTGTTGATGCATATCTAACAAGCGAATAAATTCTGCTTTTTGATCGGCAACTGAAAGATTTTTTTTACTTGGCCAATCTATATTTTCTACACTTGCTACCCATACACCTCTAAATTCGTAATTAAAAGAAGACTGTGAAATGGCGCGGAAGCAAATACTACTTGCTAACACTAGAAGTAAAAAAATCTTTTTATTCATGTTATGAAGATAAATATTATTGATTCGGCTCTCTTATCTTATCAAGAAGCTGGTTGAGTAAAACGGCTTCGGCGCTCGATAAATTGTTTAAAATATTATCTAATTGATGATTATGCATATCTAATCGGCTAATCATGGCTAAGCCTTTTTTGGTGATTTGAACATCTACAAGGCGCTTATCGGCACTGCAGGTTTTTTTCTCAACCAAGCCTTTTTTTTGTAAACGTTCAACAAGCCTGCTGGTATCACTCATTTTATCAAGTAGTCGTTCACGAATTAGGCAAGTGCTTAAAGGTTCTTTGCTTCCTCTTAAAATGCGAAGAATATTATATTGCTGCGGGGTAATCTCTTCTTGTTGTAAGAAGGTTTTGATTTGTTCGGTAAGCCAATTGGCCGAAAAAATGATATTCACAGAAGCCTTCTGGTATTCGTTTCTGAACTGCTGTTGTTGAATATCTTTTTCTATTCCCACTATTAAGTTACTAGGTTACTAAGTTATTAAGTACTGCATTAATCTTCCCAAACAGAAAGGCCTTCACTGCAATTAGCACAAATGTCGATATTTTTTCGACTGGTGATGAGTTCCTTTCTGAATTGTTTGTAATTATCGTTATTCCATGTTTCTTTAAACGATTGTGTTTTGAGATTACCTAGTTGGTGCATGGCATCTTTATCGAAGCAACATGGAACTACTAAGCCATCCCATGTAATAACATTTGCATGCCAGAGTTTCCAACAATGATTACTTAAACCATTTTTAACAGTTATTTTACCGCTACTATCTTTTTTATATCTGCTATATTTTGAAATACTTGGAATGAGTTGGTTGGGGTCGTTTTCATAATCATAAACCTGTGCTGTTTTAAAACGAACCTGATCTACCCCAATTTCTTTACCTAATTTTTTTATTTCTTCAATTTGGTGTTCATTAGGTTGTACTACTAAGAATTGAAAAAATACAAATGGTTTTTTGCTTTTGAGCTGTTTTTTCCATTTTACAATGTGGCGAGCTCCGGCTAATACCTTTTCGAGATTGCCACCTACCCTATATTGTTCATATACATCTTGAGTGGTTCCATCTATCGAGATAATAAGCCTATCTAACCCACTCTCAACAGTTTTTTTTGCTTTTTCATCCGTAAGATAATGGGCATTGGTAGATGTAGCCGTGTAAATGCCTTTTTGATGCGCATAAGCTACCATTTCTAAGAAGTTGGGATTTAAGTAGGGCTCGCCCTGAAAATAAAATATCAGGTAAAGCAACTCCTTGTAAATATCATCGATAGTTTCTTTAAAAAAGTCTTTTTGAAGCATCCCTGTTGGACGGGTGAATTCACGTAAACCACTTGGGCATTCGGGGCAACGAAGGTTACAAGAGGTAGTTGGCTCAAATGATATGGAAACCGGGTAACCCCATTGTATCGGCTTTCCGCTGATACGGGATAACCAGTAGCTTGTATATACTTTTACGCCGTTCCATAAACGACGGAAACTGAGTTTAGATAATAGGTTTAGACTGTCGTTCAGGTTAAAATAGCTCACGAAGTAAAATTAATAGATTCTAAACGGGATTTTTGTCCCAATTAGGGAAATCCTTTAACAATTTCTTATTAAACCCTTCACAAAATATTCGGTCTATTATATAGATTTTTGTGTAGGCAACATAAAGAATACGGCGAGTATCTAATTTAGGAAGTCTTAACAATCCAAAAATCCTTTTGGCACGTAATTTGAAATATATATAACAAAGAAAGAAATTGAACTTTTTCTCATAAGCAGTTAGTTTTGGTTGCGGCCCCGATTTCCATCGGGGCCAATTTTTTTTCTTACCAAGAAACTTATGATCAAAAACAATACACAACCCGATATATCGGCTAAAATATCTAGTTGTTCAAAAGATCTTCCGCTAATATATTTTTCTTGAATAAACTCAACAGAAATACCGTATATAGTTAAACTAATCAGTGCAATGAATAAGGTTATTCGTTTAGGTTTAATAATGGTATGAAGAAAATGCGTGAATAGAAAAAAAAGAATAAAGAAAGTTAGGATATGAACAATCTTATCAAAATATGGAATGGTAATCCAATCAAACCGTTGTAACCCCGATTTAGGGAGCGTAAAAAGGTATATTGAAAGTAAAAAAAAGCTTATAAAACAAGCAAAAGCAATAATGGGCTTGCTAAAAAAAGATTTTATGAGGTCCATTTCTCTAATACTTTTCTTAACTGTTCAATAGTAAATGGTTTAGTAACCATATCTTTCATACCGGCTTCGAGGCATTCGGCTTCGGCCTCTTTCACTGCATTAGCAGTCATGGCAATAATTACAGGTGGGTTTAAAATCAACGTTTTTAATATAGTTGTAGACGCTTCTAGTCCATCCATTTCTGGCATATGAATATCCATGAAAATCAAATCGTATTTTGTTTTTGAAGCCATTTCAACAGCTTCTTTACCATTATTAGCTATGTCAATACCATAGCCAATTTTCCTAAACATTTTTGTTGCTAATAATTGATTCATATTATTATCTTCTGCAACAAGCATTTTGAGTTGTTTAGTTTGTGGTATAGGTTCCGTAATTATGGGGATTACTTGTTTAGTATGAACCTTTTTTACCAAATTAATTTGAACAGGAATAATGAAACGGAAAGAAGAGCCTTTCCCAATGGCACTTTCTACCCAAATTCTTCCACCCATTTCTTCGATAATTTTTCTACATATAGAGAGCCCCAATCCGGTGCCACTATGCTTTCGGGTGGCAGAGCTATCTATTTGTGTGAAAGGGATAAATAGCATGCGAATATGCTCTTCGCTAATTCCAATACCTGTATCTGAAATGGTAAAAAATAGTTCCTGTAAACTATCATCAATGATATTGCTGTTAACCGATACGGTAACAGCTCCTTTCTCTGTAAACTTAATAGCATTTCCAATTAAGTTCACCAATACTTGTTTTATTCTTGCCTCATCAGCAATGATTTCAACTTCTACTTGCGGATCGATTTGGGTGGATAACTGAATATCTTTTTTAAGTGCAGAAATGCGCGGCGAACTAATAGCGATTACATTTTTAATAATGGCTTGTACATTACAAGGGCCTTCTAATAATTCTAATTTATCTGCTTCAATTTTAGATATATCTAATACATCATTTACGATTTCAAGTAAGTGTGTACTGCTGGAGCGAAGTGATTGCATTAATTCATCCTGCTCTTCGTTTAACTTGGTATGTTGCAACAAATCGATGGTGCCAATAATACCATTGAGTGGTGTACGAATTTCGTGACTCATATTCGCTAAGAATCTCGATTTTGCCTTTGTTGCTTCTTCTGCTTGTTTTTTTGTTTCTGATAAATATTCTCTTGACTCTTCTAAGTCAACAGATTTTTTAATCAAATTATCACGCTCAATATTATACGTACGTTTATGTAAACTCACAGCAATACCAATAATACCAGTATGTAAAAGAATGGTTACTAATAAATCTGTTTTACGTGTTTCGGCATCGGGGTAAGGTATTATCCAGTGCGGGTGCTTATATTCTATATAAAATAAAACAAGGATTAATGCAATTGTTAGGGCAATAAAAGGCGAGTGAAAACGCTTAGGCAATATAAGCATAGCCGAAACGGTTACGAATATAAAACCAGTAATTGTTGGACCTTCAATACCACCATTGGAGAACCAAATAGGCACAAAAAATAATAAACATAAAATAATATATAAGGATCCAATCGGTTTAAATTGATCACGATACCGAGATAGATAAAAGAAGTAAAAAGACATTACAACTAAGGAGAAAATCAATGAATTCAATAATGCGTTTCTACCCAAAATAAGGTTGCTAAAAAAACTAATGGTCATGGCAATGAACACTAGAAAAGTAATAAGGTTAAAAATCTTATTTTCTAGAGAAATCACCGGCTTTTTTAAACCTAATATTTTCTTGAGCTTATTATCGCGCATGTAGTATTAAGAAGTTCCAATAAAGATAGCTTATCCTACTTTACCTGCTACATACATTTCTGAAAGGGTAGGTATAGGGCTACCGCCTTCTTGCTCTAAGGTAATGGCGAACATAGATGCTTTGGGAATATTCTTCATCTTACATAAACCTGCGCAATTGCTTATCATACCTGCATCTACAGGCTTGCCATCCACAATTGCCCAAAGTTGGTATTGTTTACCTTTTGAGGCTTGTGGTAATTTATTAGGAAGAATATAAACGTCTTTTGATTTGGTATCCCAGAAAACGGTGGCATAGCTGTTTTCCTTTCCGGCAATGCCCGGCATAGATACTTTAAGCATAGCAGGATCGGTCATCATTTGCATGCTATTGTACAAATCGAGGGATTTGGTTTGCATGATTTGATTGTTAGCCTGTAAGGTATTTTTTTGAAGTACCAATGCCTCGTATTGATCCGTTGTTTCTTTAAATCTATTATAGAAATAAATATTTAAACTGGAACTTACTACTAATAAAATTACCGCAGCAGCGGCTACCCAGCGGAAATTAAAACGTACTATTTTAGCTTCTGTAGCGGATGCAAACTCATGAGCGATAGCAGCAAAAACAGCTGTTTTTACAGCGGGTGGCGGCGGTGTAGTATTAGCCATGGCAAAGGCTTCTAATGAAACTTCTGCTTCATATAGGGCTGCTTTTATTTCAGGGTGCTGTGCAGCTAGCTGCATCAGGTCTGAAACCTCCTGCTCATCGGCCATACCCATGATATAGCTTTCGATGACACCACTTTCTATATATGCTTTTACATCCACTATTTTTCTTTCAACTGTTTACTTAATTGCTGTATGGCACTACGCATTCTTGTTTTTACGGTTCCAAGCGGTATTTGTAGCATCCCCGCTATTTCATCTTGTGTGTATCCTTGAAAATAAGAAAGCTCCACCAATACACGCCATTCCAGTTTAAGTTGAGCTACTATTTTCCGTAAACCAATCGTATCTGTTTTTGTTTCCACTGATCCAGCCGTATCAGATACATGATCTGTAAGTTCTTGATTAGCCCTGCTATTTTGAAAGCCCTTACTCCGCACCGTATCAATAGATGCATTTCTGGCTATATTTAACATCCAGGTAAATAAACGTCCTCTACCTGTATCATAACTATCTATCTGCCGCCAAATTTTTATAAATACTTCTTGCAGTACATCATTTGCCAATTCGGTATCCGTAACTATTCCTACAATAGTATTATATAGTGCACCAGCATAATTATCGTAGAGATAACTATACACTGGTTGGCTTCGTTGTTTTAGCAACATGACCAACTCCGATTCACTGTATTTTTGTACGGCTTCCAATAAAGCAATTTGGCTCAGGAATTAAGTTGACAAACAATATACGATAAAAGGAAATGGTTGGTTTTAACCAACTAAGGCAACATAGTCATCTTTGGTTAAAAGCGCACTTACCGTGCTTGGGTCGGCCACGGTCATTTTAATCATCCAGCCGTCTCCATAAGGGTCGGTATTTACCAATTCTGGCTGTTTTTCCAATAAAGCATTTACCTCATTGATGGTACCTGCAACGGGTAAAAATAAATCACTCACTGTTTTTACTGCTTCCACTGTACCGAATACTTCTTCTGCATTAAGGGCTTTACCAACGGTATTAATATCAACGTATACGATATCTCCCAATTCATGCTGGGCAAAATCGGTAATACCAATAGTAGCTATATTACCTTCTAGCTGAATCCATTCATGGTCTTTGGTGTAGCGGAGTGTTTCTGGAAAATTCATGTGGCGTTATTTTGATAGTGCAAATATTCATTAAAAAACAATTCAGAAACCTTGTTGCTCAAAATAAAGCAATACATGGTCCTTTATAAAACTCTCCTGTTCTGGTAAAAACATATCTGGTAAGGGTTTTAGCTGTTTAAAATGGGGCCAACCTTCTTCATCCCTCCCTTCTAGTCCATAAAAACCACTAGGAGCCAATACCGTACACATGGCCACATGCATGAGATCCTGCTTCTGTTCTTTTGATATTTTTTGCTGAACAAAACCCGTTTCTTGCATCCCAATAAGGAATAAAACGGCTTCTAAATCGGGCTTCTTGCCAAAACGTGCTACTAGTTTAGCTTCTAAATCCCACCAACGCTGCTGTAAATCATCCGTAACAAACATGCCACAAAGGTAAAGCCCATGCGGTATATTTGCAGCAAAATGGGAATATGTTAACGGTGAATATATTGAGAACAGCGTCAGAACAGGTGAAAACAAAGCTGTTGAAAAAGCATTTTAAGCAGATTGAA
Organism: Bacteroidota bacterium; assembly: GCA_039796395.1. Taxonomy (GTDB): domain Bacteria; phylum Bacteroidota; class Bacteroidia; order Chitinophagales; family Chitinophagaceae; genus Sediminibacterium. The sequence continues at coordinate 1,543 of JBDKJW010000029.1, read as the reverse complement.
TTAGTAGATACTATTATTTCACTCGACGATAATCGGAAGCAATTACAAGCTCGTTTCGATGAAACACAAGCCAAAGTGAATGCGGCCTCTAAAGAAATTGGGGGATTGATGGCAAGGGGGGAGAAGGTGGAAGCGCAAAGGTTGAAGGGAGAAGTGGCAAAGTGGAAGGAGGACTTAGAGCCATTAAAAGAAGAGATGGTAATAGCTGAAAAAGAGTTGCACGATGCTTTAGTACAATTACCAAATTTACCTGCCGATGCAGTTCCTGAAGGTAAAACCCCTGAAGAAAATGAAGTGGTGCGCAGTGGGGGTACCATGCCTCAATTAGCCGCAAATGCAGTTCCACATTGGGATTTAACTAAAAAATATAAACTGATTGATTTTGAATTGGGGAATAAAATTACAGGTAGTGGCTTCCCTGTTTATATAGGCAAGGGCGCTAAACTACAGCGGTCTTTAATTCAATATTTTTTGGATTTTAATACAGCTGCGGGTTATGAAGAATACTTGCCGCCGTATATGGTAAATAGTGCATCGGCCTTTGCAACCGGACAATTACCCGATAAAGAGGGACAAATGTACCATGCCACGGCAGATGATTTCTATTTAATACCTACGGCCGAAGTGCCTGTTACCAACGTGTACAGAGATGTGATTTTGAAGGAAGAAGATTTTCCCGTAAAAATGACGGCGTACTCTCCTTGTTTTAGAAGAGAAGCGGGTAGCTATGGTAAAGATGTTCGCGGATTAAACAGATTACATCAATTTGAAAAAGTAGAAATTATTCAAATTGTGCATCCTAACAAAAGTTATGAAGTTTTGGATGAAATGGTATTGCATGTAGAAAAGCTATTAAACAGTTTGGCATTACCTTATCGGATACTTCGTTTATGCGGGGGAGATATGGGTTTTGCAAGTGCTATTACCTATGATTTTGAAGTGTATAGCGCTGCGCAGCAGCGCTGGTTAGAAGTGAGCAGTGTAAGCAACTTCGAAAATTTTCAAACCAATCGGTTAAAATGCCGCTTTAAAGGAGCAGATGGTAAAACACAATTAGCACATTCACTCAATGGTAGCTCATTAGCATTACCCAGAATTATGGCTTGCTTATTAGAAAATAACCAAACTGAAACAGGTATTACGTTACCTGAGGTATTGCATACATATTTTGGGGGAGGGGGGATTTAAAGATTCGGGTTACGGGATACGAGTTACGGGTTTTAACCTAAATAACTAACCCGTATCTCGTAACTCGCCACCCGTAACTTATACCGGTATCGTAACAATAAAAGTCGTTCCCTTTCCCTCCTCACTATCCACTACTAACTTCCCACTATGCACTTTCGTTACTATATCATACGCAAGGCTCAAGCCCAACCCCGTTCCCTGCCCTGTGGGTTTGGTAGTGAAGAAGGGCTGGAAGATCTTCTCTTTGATTTGCTGTGGGATGCCCGTGCCGTTGTCGGTTATTACTATCGCAATGTTTCGAGTTTGCGGGTTCGCGGGATTCGGGATTTGTTTTGTTCTTACTGTAACCCGCGGC
>JBDKJW010000028.1:0-16470 GCA_039796395.1 Bacteroidota bacterium | reverse complement strand
TTGCTCTTTTAATGGGTCTCTATTTTGTACAAAAATAAATTCGGTACCCGTTTTATCTAAAATGGTAGTTGGTTCTTTAAAAAGTAACAGTAATGCATTTGGTTCTTCGAGTCCGGTTAAATAATAGAAATTTTTACTCTGCGCGTATTGAAAATCAATATCATAATTTCTAACCCTAACCTGACTAGCAAAGAAAAAGGCAACCGAATTGGCAGGCATTTTTTCTTTAAATGCAGCTCTTCTTCCCGCATGGAAAGCGGGAGACAAATAATCAGTAGGGTATTCCGTAGTTTGTTGGGCACCTATGAAACTAGGTATTAGAGCAAGCAAAAAGCAGAGTTTTTGTAACATGGCTGTTGTATATGAGCACTAAAGCTAATTTTTTTATTTGAATAACCTATTTTTGCCGCTCTATGAGCAGCAATACCGATAATAGTTTTCAGGCAATAATATCTCATGCCAAGGAGTATGGATTTGTGTTTCCGAGTAGTGAAATTTATGATGGACTTAGTGCCGTTTACGATTATGGTCCCTATGGCAGTGAATTAAAGAAAAATATACGCGATTACTGGTGGAAGAGCATGACGCAAATGCATGATAATATCGTAGGTATCGACGCGGCTATTTTTATGCATCCTACTACTTGGAAGGCAAGTGGGCACGTTGATAATTTCAGCGACCCTATGATTGATAATAAAGACAGTAAAAAAAGATATAGGGTTGATCATTTAATTGAAGCAAAAGCAGATGCTTTAAGAGAGAAAGGGGAAAGCGGTAAGGCAGAAGGTTTAATTGGGTTGATGGAAAAATTATTGGCAGCTGAAGATTATGCAGGATTGAAGCAATTGATTGCAGATGAAAAAATTGTTTGTTCAGTAAGTGGTACAGGTAACTGGACGGATATTCGTCAGTTTAATCTCATGTTCTCTACTCAATTAGGTTCCGTAGCTGAAGACGCGGATACTATTTATCTACGCCCAGAAACGGCACAGGGTATTTTTGTAAATTTCTTAAACGTGCAAAAAACAGCACGTATGAAGATACCTTTTGGTATTGCTCAAACCGGTAAGGCTTTTAGAAATGAAATTGTTGCCCGGCAGTTTATATTTCGTATGCGCGAATTTGAACAGATGGAAATGCAATTTTTTGTTCGCCCCGGTACACAAATGCAATGGTATAATTTCTGGAAAGAAGAGCGGTTGAAATGGCATATGAGTTTGGGTATACCTGCGGAAAAATATCGCTACCACGATCACGTGAAATTGGCCCATTATGCAGATGCAGCCCTAGATATTGAATATGAATTTCCATTTGGTTTTAAGGAGGTAGAAGGTATTCATAGCCGTACCGATTTCGATTTAAAGAGTCACCAAGAATATAGTAAGAAGAAGCAACAATATTTCGATAATGACATTGATGAAACTACAGGAAAGCCTTACGGCAACTATATTCCATATGTAGTTGAAACTTCCATTGGACTAGATAGAATGTTTTTGCTCGTGTTAAGTAATGCTTATCAGGAAGAAATAATTAATAAAGAAGACGGCACTACTGATAGTAGGGTAGTAATGAAAATTCCAGCTAAGATTGCACCAGTAAAATTGGCCATTCTACCATTGCTTAAAAAAGATGGATTACCAGAAATTGCACGCGAACTAATGGATAGTTGTAAAACAGCTTTCAAGTGTTTTTATGAAGAAAAAGATGCCATTGGTAAAAGATATCGTAGACAAGATGCTATTGGTACACCTTTCTGTGTAACGATCGATCATCAAACCAAAGAGGATGGTACGGTAACAATACGCCATAGAGATGCAATGACGCAAGAAAGAATTCCTTTGAGCGAAGTAAAGCAGTTGGTGCAAGAAGCAATTGCTTAAATTTGATTATATATGAAGCGTAACTGGAAATGGAAATTAGCTCAACAGGCTGAATTTAAATGGTGGCAAGGGTATCTAAGAAAAAAAGAGGTAGGCGAATATTTAGAGAAGAAAAAAATATATTGGGATCGCGTATTAGCTGAAATCTCCCCTTTTATCCATCTTCAAAACAAAGCCGAAATTCTTGATGCAGGTTGCGGACCTGCTGGTATTTTTATGAATTTACAAAACTATCAAGTATCGGCGATTGATCCTTTGTTGGAAAAATATAAACTCCTTGCGCATTTTAAACCGGCCGATTATCCTTGGGTTAACTTTATTCAAGCACCCATTGAAGCGATTGATTATTTCGAAAAATTTGATGCAATTTTTTGTTTGAATGCCATCAATCATGTTAACGATATTAATAGTTGTTATGATAAACTTGTACGGGCATTAAAACCAGGTGGAACCCTTGTGATTTCAACGGATACACATCGGAATAATACATTGAAAAAAATTTTCCAATGGATACCTGGTGATATACTACATCCTATGCAGTATAATTTAAGCGAGTACAATGAAATGCTTACCTCTAGAAGCGTTACGCTTATTAAAGACATTCTATTTAAGCGAGAAGCTATATTTGATTATTACATTACGATAGCAAAAAAGTAGTTATTGGCTTAACCATATAACTCAAGGTGAATATCTTTTTTATCGTAGCCTAATGCAATAATTCTTTGCTTGGCTTCATCAATCATATTCTTCCATCCGCATAAATAAAAATGCGCGGGTGGTAGATCTCCTTGTGATGCTTTTGCCTTTGCAACTATATCTTCATAAACATTGTGCACATATCCTTTATACTTACCATCCGGGATATTGTCCTCTCTAGAGAAGCAAGGGTAATGATGGAAATTAGTTAGTTCTTTTTCTAGTGCTTTAAGCTCCGCTTCATACAAGCTATCTCCAAATAATCTACAACCAAATATTAAATGAATTTTTTCATGCGTTAGTTGGTGTTCATGAATATAGTTAACCATCGATCGAAAAGGGGCAATACCTGTACCTGTGCAAATGAAATAAAGATCTTTTTCGATGGTTGTTGGTAAAGTGAATTTGCCTTGTGGCCCGCGAAGTGGAAAACTAGTGCCTACTTTAGCGTTATTGAATAAATAATTGGTGCCTGCGCCACCCTCTAATAAAACAATTACCAATTCAATAATATTGGTACTATTTGGAGCAGATGCAATGGAGTAACTCCTCCATCGTTTATTTTTTTGCTCATGAATGGGGAGATCAAGTGTAACAAACTGTCCCGGACTAAAATCAAAATTCTCCACCTCAGGAATTTGAATCCAGAATCGTCGGGTGCTAGCTGTAATATCTTCCGTTTTGGTAATTATACCTTGCCTCCATGGTTCAAGCATAAAAAGGTTTTTCTAAATATAAGTAATATATCGTGAAAAAAAATCCCCCGCTAAAGCGAGGGATTTATATAAGGGTTTTATCGTTGGATAATAATTTTCTCCGTATACACTTTGCGGTTATGCGATATTTTCAACAAGTGTACGCCACTTCCAGCTTGGGGTAAGCTAATTTGCTTATTATATCTACCGATAAAATTAGACTGGGTATTTCGATAAACAGATTGGCCGGATGAATTTAAAATATCTAATACTAAATCGGCCCTGCTTGTAACATCAAAGCTTACTTGGAATATACCATTGCTTGGATTAGGTGTTAGTTTCAAACCAATTTCTTGGGCTGAAGCATTTATAACAGCAGTAACAGTATAATTAATATTGGCAGATGTTCTTGAACAGCTAAATCCGTCTACAACGGTAACCTTATAATTCCCAGAACGTGTTGGCTTAATAGACCTGCTATTTGAATTTGCAACGATGGCAGTATCGTTGTAAGTCCATTGGAAAGTACCTGTTGTTATACTACTAATTAAAGAATCACCAACTTGTGAAGCGCTAAGGGGTGTGTTAGCTGTTGCCACTACAGGTACAAATGCGCTTTGGCATCCAGTTGATACTCTTGTATCGTAGAAGAAATAGTAAAACTGGTTTGCGTTTGTACCAGTTGATAATGAAGCGCTATTGCCGGTATACATCATTACACCTGATATGGCTGTTGGGTAAGTAGTACCTGTAATTCCATTATTTCTAAAAATAGTGGCGCCATTTAAGCATTCTACAATCAAGACTTTTTCTCCGGTAGTAGTGAGATTAAAATTTAAGAAATATACAGCTCCTGAATCGAGAGGATCATTACCTGTAACAGCACCTGGACTTGGGTTTGGCGATGTTGCAAATACATCAAAAGTGCTACTTGCAAGTGGGCGATAACTGTAACTACCTGAAGTTGCAGAAGGAGTTAAGTTATCTCCAAGAGTAACCCGTACTTGACCAGCATTTCCGATATATAATCTTACGGTTTCAATTTTTAAAGGAACCGCATTGTTGAAAGTCATAAAATTACCTGCAAAACTGTTGTAACCGCCATTTGCGAATGTGAGTTTCGATGCTGCGCCCACTGATCCTCTTACTTCTTTTTTCACATAAAAAGTTCTATCAGCTGGAACGAAGCCGCTTGTAAAAATACTTCCCGATCCTATAGGTGTAGCAGTATTTGTATTACTTGTATACCAGAAATAATTTGCGGAAGTAATTGGGTTAAGCACCCTCAAATTTGTATTGGTATTACATACAGCACCTTCTGCACTTGGCGAAGTAGCTACTGAAGCAATAGCTACAGTAGCACTTGTACTATTATTTCCACTATTTGCATCACCTACTAAATTTGTAGTAATGGTTATTGTATAATTGGCTCCGGCTACCGCATCAAATGGTGTTTGGAATGTATAATTGGCCGATGATTGTCCGGCAATATTACCCGGATATATTGCATTTATTGTAGCAATAGTTGTGGAGCCCTGTAATACGGTTGCAGTAATTGGAATATTAGATTGTGAACCAGTACCGGCATTGTATAATGTGGTAGTAATATATTGTTGTGTGTTTGCACAATCACCACCTTGTGGGGAAACAATACTGCTTACCGACATATCATTTGTTGGCATAACAATTTTTACTCTAAAATCCTGCGTTTCACCTTTCCCATATGTACCACAAGCGCTAACATCATTTGCAGTAGCAGCTTCTTGCACAACTATACGCATGAGTGTACTTGTGCCAATTACTACAGTGGATGGCACCGTTATATTAGCTGTAAAATTTTGTGCTGCTGATGATAATGAGCCGCTTGTTGCTACTAATTCAGCTGCATCAAACACACCATTATTATTGTAATCAATAAACACTTTTACAAACCTATTATTTGTAGTTGCATCGCAAGTGCTAACTCTTACCGTAATGGGTAATACTTGTAAAGGTTGAATATCTCCAGAGAAATTAGTATTGTCGGTATAGGTTTTACAACCTGTAGTGTTTCCATAATTGATGTTAGAGAACCTAACACTATCAATACGTGCACCACCTCCGCCAGATGTGGATGCACAATAAGCCGATCCGCCCACACCACTAACTATTAAGGCGTAAGCTTGAGAGCTTCTTGCTAGTGTTCCTTTATGAGTAACGGTGATGGTATATGTTTGTCCGGGTACAGTACTATCAACTTCCAGTTTCTCCACATTATCTGTACTATTATCACCGCGTTGCGCAGCCAGTGAGGGGTTCGCCGCATCAAGTGTCCAAGGGAAATAGGTTCTCGCACCACTAGTAATTCTGATATCTAAATCGTGCACTAGTTTTTTTGTACGATCGTTTAAATTAGATATGGCATTCGTATTAACGGTACCAACAGGGTCGGTCCAACAAATCGTAGCAGCTAAAGGAACTCTACCCGTAGCTACCACCGTTCTGGTGAATGTTCCTCCATTTGATAATATGTTTTCAAATAAAAGATCGGAGCTCGTATTTGCATTATTTGTGCCAACAGCATTGGTTAATACCGAAGCACCGCGTTGTACATTTAATAATCCCCAGCCAAACTGATAATCTGGTCCGGGAGTAGCACCAGCTTCATCTGTTGTATGTATCGCTAATCCTTTTAAGGTAGAGGAGCGCATAAAATTGCCAGCCCTTAATCTATTATAATATTCTTGTAATAAAGTTAGTGAGCCAGTAACATTTGGGGCCGACATAGATGTGCCGCTCAAAGTTGCATATGCATTATTTGCGTTGGTACTTGAAGAAGTAACACTAACGCCATTACCCACCAAATCGGGTTTAATTCTTCCATCATCTGTTGGCCCCCAACCACTAAAAGTACTCATAACAACATCCCCAGGTTTATTCCATCCACCAGGTATTCCGTTTACAGCGCCAACCGTAAGATTATTTTTTGCAATTCCATATCCAGCAATAATATCATAGCTATCATTGCTACTAATACCCGATGGGCGATTTCCGGCGGATACAAAATTGAAATTCGCATCATATCGAAAATAGGGCTCGCCCACCGCCGGACCATTATTATTCCGATCATTACCCGCACTAGACACAATTAAATAATTGGGTGCGTTATAGGCGATAGAATCAATTAATGAAGCGTCTCTGCTATAAAATCCATATCTATAGTCTTCGTTTTCACCAGGCCTACCATAAAACTGCCATCTCGTTTGTGACGTGTTATAATCCCATCCGGCTACTAATCCGTACGAGTGGTTAGATAATAATAAGCCACCAGCACCTTCGGCAGTCATTTCTGATAAATCATTCGATTGATTATATGCGATTAAGTTTGGAATGCCAAAAGCCATGCCTTTTGCAATCGGATTAACACCCGATGCAATCATTGTACCAGCAACATGTGTTGCATGATTATTACCTGTACCTCCTGTTGCATTATCTCTTTGGTTAATGCGCGTGCCAAATTCTACGTGTGTAGCAAGGGGCACACCATCAAATTCCCAGATGCCCAATTTATTCGTCATGCTTATACTGCTTCCAGATAAATTCAAACCACTGGCACCTCCATTCCATAGCGCACTTGCTCTAGTAGTAGCAGCAGCTATAGTATTATTGAATGATTTAATATAGGTAGGAAAACCAAACTCATCAACACCAGATAGTTTAGCAACATTTCCGTCTTTCAAAGTAATATTCAGGTCCCAGTTTTTTTCTTTAGCAAGAGACATAGCTCGTGCATAATTTAACTGCTGCTCCAGTTTTAAATATTGAGAAGAAAGCTTTAAAGCCTTCTCATTGGTAGTTATCTGTGCATCCACTTTCGCCGAACTTAAAACGGCGATAAAAAGAAATAGGCTAACCCTTTTCGTCATATGGAATAATTTTTTTTCGGCATCTTAGCCAATAGCGTTTAAATTGGCTTTAAATTTAGATACTTTAGTCCTTTAAAATGTAGTATGCGGTTGATTCTTTTTTTGATATTAGGTATTTTTTTAACGCTTTTGTCGTGTAAATCAGTAAAAACCCAACAAGTGACAACTATTTCGCAGGGTATCAGGGGTATTGTTGAGCAAATAACTGGTAATCAAATGCCCCGAATTGGACGTGAACCAGATAAACCCAAGCCTTTTCCCACAACCATCTTTTTTTATGCTCCTACCGATCTTACACAAGTTTCAAGGGTTGATCAAACACCCCTATATACGACCATTTACACAAAATTGATTGCTACCGTTGAAACAGATAGTTTGGGCCGATTCACTGCCAATTTGCCGGTAGGCACTTACTCTGTTTTTGTTCAGGTAGAAAAAAAATTCTTTGCTAATAGTTTTGATATCCGCAATAATATTTCGCTGGCTTCGGTTGATGAAAATAAACTAACGGATATCAAAATCTTGGTCAACCATAAGGCCACAAATTAATTGTATATTCGCCGCCCCGTAAGGGATCGTGAATATGAATTTGCAGCATTTACTGGAGCAGTATCAGCAAACACCCCTGCTTTTGCAATTGGTGAACAGGCTTTCTTATGCCGATACACAGCATATTTATCTAAAAAATGCGCAAGGAAGCGCGGCCGAATTTTTTGTAAGCGCTGTTTTTTCTCATCCCGAAGCACAGGGCCTTAACCACCTTATTATTCTAAATGACGCGGAGGAAGCTGCTTACTTTCATAATACAGTTGAAAACCTTACAAGTGCATTAGATCTTTTTTATTTTCCTTCTTCCTTCAAAAACAGAAAAAATTTTAGGTTACTAAATCCCTCACATGTAATGCTTCGTACGGAGGCACTTACTAAACTATCACAGGGTGGAAATAAAAAAATTATTATTACTTACCCAGAAGCCATTTTCGAGAAAGTTATTCTACCCTCTACCTTAAGTAATAATATTATTACCATCAAAACCAATGATACCATTAACCCAGAAAGCATAATGGAATTATTTGTGATGTATGGTTTTGAAAGAACAGATTTTGTGTATGAACCTGGCCAGTTTGCATTACGTGGTGGTATACTTGATATATATTCATTTGGCAATGAAAAGCCTTATCGGGTTGAGTTATTTGGGAATGAGGTAGATAGTATTCGCGTATTTGATCCGGAAACGCAACTCAGTGAACGAAAGTTATTGCAGGTTACAATCATTCCTAACGTAGAGCGTTTACCCGAAACATCGGGCGACAATGGAAAAACCTCACTGCTTGAATTCGTTAGTGATAACACCGTTGTTTGGTTAAGAGATTGGGATGTAATTGAAGAAAAAATAAAAGTACAAGAAGAAGATTTGGAGGGCTATTTGTTATTAAAACAAGACGGGCTAATTGCCAAACATCAAGAGGAAGAAGATATTCATGTACTTAAACAAGTAGGCTGGAATGATTTTGTGAAAACGGAAACAATTTCACAATTGCTTCAACAAAAAGTACTTGTTGAGTTTGGTTATAAATCACATTTTGCCAATAGTGAAATTGAGCTCAATACCAAGCCACAACCTGCATTTAATCGACAGTTCGATTTATTAATTAAAGACCTGAAAGCACATGAAGGAGCGGGCTATAGCATTTATATGTTTGCTGAACAGGTAAAACAATTAGAACGCCTACATAGCATCTTTGATGATCTACAAACCGAAATTCAATTTGTACCCATTGGCACAGGTATACATGAAGGCTTTATCGATCATTCATTAAAAATTGTTTGTTATACAGATCACCAAATATTTCAACGCTATCATAAGTATAAAGTAAAACAAGCGTACAATAAGAATAAGGCGCTTACCCTAAAAACACTTCGTGATTTACAACCAGGTGATTATGTTACACATATTGATCATGGTGTGGGTACCTATAGTGGGTTACAAAAGCTAGAAGTAAACGGTAAAATACAAGAAGCTGTTAGAATCATTTATAGAGATAGCGATATTCTTTATGTAAATATTAACTCACTCCATAAAATATCTAAGTATACCGGCAAAGAGGGAACAGTGCCAAAAATTAATAAATTAGGAAGTGATGTTTGGGTGAAGTTGAAGGAAAAAACAAAAGCGAAGGTAAAAGAAATAGCTTTCGATTTAATTAAGTTATACGCGCAACGTAAGTCGCAGCAAGGCTTTGCGCATATGCCCGACACCTATCTTCAAACAGAGTTAGAAGCGTCTTTTATTTATGAAGATACACCCGATCAAAGTAAGGCAACGGCAGATGTGAAGAAAGATATGGAGAGTGAATCGCCCATGGATCGGTTAGTTTGCGGTGATGTAGGATTTGGTAAAACAGAAATTGCAGTGCGTGCAGCTTTTAAATCTGTTACGGATGGTAAGCAAGCTGCTATATTGGTGCCTACTACTATTCTTGCTTTCCAACATTATAAAACTTTTTCGGAACGGTTAAAAGATTTCCCGGTAACTGTAGATTATGTAAATCGTTTTAAATCTTCGAAGGAAAAAAAAGAAACACTTCAAAAATTAACTGAAGGGAAAATTGATATTATTGTTGGTACCCATGGTTTACTCGCAAAGGAAGTTAAGTTTAAAGACTTGGGTATCATGATCATTGATGAAGAACAAAAATTTGGGGTAGCACATAAAGAGAAACTTAAAACATTAAAAACAAATGTTGATTGCCTTACCCTTACGGCTACGCCTATTCCGCGTACGCTTCAGTTTAGCCTGATGGGCGCGCGCGATTTGAGTATTATGAATACGCCCCCGCCTAATAGGCAGCCTATTCAAACAGAAGTACAGGTATTTAATGATGATTTTATACGGGAATCTATTTATTTTGAAACGGAGCGAGGCGGACAAGTTTTCTTCATTCATAACCGCGTACAGGGGCTTTCAGAAATGAGTGCACTCATAAAGGGACTTTGTCCGGATTTAAGCGTGGGCTTTGCACACGGACAATTAGAAGGGCATGAATTGGAGGAAAGAATTTTAGATTTTATTGATCGCAAATATGATGTACTGGTTTGTACCAATATTGTAGAGAGTGGAGTAGATATTCCGAATGTAAATACCATCATTGTTAATAATGCACATCAATTCGGCTTGAGTGATTTGCACCAATTAAGGGGTAGGGTAGGGAGAAGTAATAGAAAAGCGTTTTGTTATTTACTTGCACCACCCATCAGTACTTTACCAACGGATTCACGTAAACGACTACAAACATTAGAGCAGTTCAGTGATTTGGGTAGTGGTTTTCAAATTGCCATGCGCGATTTGGATATTAGAGGTGCCGGAAATTTATTGGGTGGAGAACAGAGTGGATTTATGGCAGAGATTGGTTTTGAAATGTATCAGAAAATTTTAGAAGAAGCTATTCGTGAGTTAAAACGTACTTCGTTTAAGGAATTATTTAAAGACGAAATTAGTAAACAAGACGATTTTGTAAGTGATTGCACCATTGATACTGATTTGGAGATACTCATTCCAGACGCTTATGTAGAAAGCATTTCAGAGCGGTTGGCTTTATATACGAAGCTAGATAATTGTAAGGATGAAAATGAATTGCAGGCCTTTCATGTTTCTATGATCGATAGATTTGGTACCATGCCAGCTGCGGTTGAGGATTTATTTATTACGGTTCGGTGCAGATGGCTAGCTGTTGAGCTTGGATTTGAAAAAATGACTTTGAAAGATGAAACTTTACGTTGCTATTTTATCAATCGGCCAGATTCACCATATTTCGAATCAGCACTTTTCAAACGAGTGCTTGCTTATTTACAAACTGGTACTAATAAGGCAAGATTAAAGCAAACAGGTAAAATGTTTTTGTTGGTTGTAGATGATATTAAATCAATGGAACAGTTGTATCGATTTCTTTCGTTAATGCATAAAGGAGTGATAGGGAAATAAAAAACCGCCAGTTTTTTACTGGCGGCCAAATAATTTAAAACACTTTTCTTAGAAGCCTTTTTTGGCTACGCCATCTGCAATGGCTTGTAATGCTTTTGCTTCGCTAAGAATAGCTGCCATTTTATTGCCTTTGCCATCGTGGCCGCCAGCCATATAGCCGCCCTTAGCTGTTTTAGTTACTACTGCATCATGCATAGGAACATTTTTTTCCTTGGTTTTAAGGCAATATGCTTTAATCATTTTTGAAGTGTCCATGTTTGAATTTTTTAATGGGTTAGGTAAGGGTTATATCTAAAGTTATGCTTTTTTATAATATAGGCTTAAACATCTAATCGGGCATATTTAGCGTGGCTCTCAATAAACTCTCTTCTTGGCGCCACTTCATCGCCCATTAGCATACTAAATACACGATCGGCCTCGGCTGCGCTCTCAATGGTTACTTGTTTGAGTGTTCGGCGAGATGGGTCCATAGTGGTTTCCCATAATTGCTCGGCATTCATCTCACCCAAACCCTTATATCGCTGAACGTTCACGGAGTCATCTTTTCCGCCACCTATTTTTTCAATCAACAGTTTTCTTTGCTCTTCATTGTATGCATATTCTTGCTCTTTTCCTTTTTTAACCAAATAGAGGGGGGGCTGGGCAATATAAACATAACCTTGCTCTACAAGTTCTTTCATATAGCGGAAAATAAAGGTAAGAATAAGGGTAGCGATATGTGAGCCATCTACATCGGCATCCGTCATGATAATTAACTTGTGGTAACGGAGCTTTACAGTATTCAAAGCCTTAGGATCTTCCGGTGTACCAACGGTTACGCCTAAAGCAGTATACATATTACGAATTTCTTCATTCTCGTAAATTTTATGCTCCATGGCTTTTTCAACATTCAGAATCTTACCCCTTAGTGGAAGAATCGCCTGATAACTTCTATCTCTACCTTGCTTAGCTGTACCGCCAGCCGAATCTCCCTCCACCAAGTATAACTCACATTTTTGTGGATCCCGTTCACTACAATCTGCCAATTTACCCGGTAAGCCACCACCGCTTAAAACGGTTTTGCGCTGTACCATATCGCGTGCTTTCTTTGCAGCAACCCTAGCTTGTGCAGCTAAAATAATTTTTGAGATTACCTGTTTAGATTCTTTCGGGTTCTCTTCTAAATAAGCTTCTAAAACGCGTGCAACCGTGGTTTGTACTACACCACTTACTTCACTATTGCCTAATTTTGTTTTAGTTTGCCCCTCAAATTGAGGCTCGGGAACCTTAACTGATATGATGGCGCTTAAGCCTTCACGGAAGTCATCTCCCTCAACCTGTACTTTAGCTTTCTCAAATAATCCCTCTTTATCGCCATAGCTTTTAAATACACGCGTGAGTGCTGTTCTAAAACCAGTTACATGTGTACCTCCTTCAATGGTATTGATATTGTTTACATAAGAAAAGATATGTTCCTTAAAATCATCATTATAGGTAAGTGCTACTTCAACGGCCACATTAGTGGCTTCATCATGCCCCTCAACATATAAAGGGTTTGCAATAATTGGGGTACGATGGCCATTTTTATCCAACATTTCTACAAACTCTATGATACCACCCTCACTATAAAATTGCTTCACATATGGATTGCCACTATCATCTGTTTCGCGTAAATCGGTAAGGGTAATACTTATTTTTCTATTCAAATAAGCAAGCTCGCGTAATCTTCCTTCTAAAATATCCTTTTTGTATACTGTTTCTTGGAAGATGGTTGTATCTGGCCAAAAATGTACTTTGGTGCCAGTAATATCACTTACACCAATTTCACGTACGGCATATTGCGGTGCACCAATTTTGTATTCTTGCTCAAATATTTTCCCCTCACGCTGAACGGTTACTATTAGCTTAGTACTTAAAGCATTTACACAACTAACCCCAACTCCATGTAAACCACCAGATACCTTGTACGTATTCTTATCGAACTTACCACCTGCGTGAAGTACAGTCATCACCACTTCTAAGGCACTTCTTTTTTCTTTGGTATGCATGGCGGTGGGAATACCTCTACCATCATCTTGTACGCTAATAGAATTGTCGGTATGTATGGTTACAAAGATATTTTTGCAATAGCCCGCTAAAGCTTCATCAATTGAGTTATCTACTACTTCATAAACCAGGTGATGAAGGCCTTTTACACCCACATCACCAATATACATGGCAGGGCGTTTTCTCACCGCTTCTAAACCTTCTAAAACCTGTATACTATCTGCTCCGTAATTCTTGTTTGCTGCATCCTGCTGCGCCAATTGTTCTTCACTCATAAAATGCTTATCTGACTTGTGTTTTCCTTGATTTCTGTAAACAACAAATATACACAAAAAAGAAGGGTTTTTAGGTAGAAAAAAGGGCTAGTTTTCCCCAACCCGTCAGACGGGTTTTTTAGCTTGAAAACACCCACCCGTCTGACGCTAACGAAAAGTCGAAATCGCACCATTTTTTGAAAATAGATGTTTATACATTAATTTTGTACTCGGATGGTGCAAACAATGGATATATTAAAAATGGCGCAACGTGGTATGGTAGACCCTAATATGGATTTATTGTACCAAAAAGAACAGCAAATACCCGGTTCCATACATTATAATATTCGTAGGTATTATGCACAGCACCCTTGGGTTGCCGAGGATACGGGTATGTTGGTATATCATTATAACCCAACTAAGCCGAAAGAAAACTACCTGGAACTACGTTACTGCACAACCGGTAATAAATACTGCGCTGAGAAAAGCTGTGCACAGTGTACAGAATTGCCTACACTAAACTGTAGTGGCAAACACCAAACAGTAGATGTTTTTACTTTCCATTTTACAGCTACTTTTTTACATCAATTTGTACACAATATAAAATTGAGTAATAGAAAGGATGAAGTGTTAGCATTTAAACATCCCAATGCATTTACAAAAATATTTCCACTTTGTAATCGCAAACGTAATGCGCTCGACGCTTTATTAAATCATAGTTATAGCGGTTCTCTTGAAAATATTTTTGTAAATGCTAAAGTACATGAGCTATTACTATACAGCTTAGAATGTTTGGTAGATGAGAAAGAAGAAGGATTTAGCTGTAAATTTTTGGCAGATGAAAGTGGTAGAGAAAGAATTTATCAGGCGCGAGAAATATTATTACAACATATTGGAGATCCTATCACCATAAAAGAGTTAAGCAAAAAAGTTGCGATGAACGAATGCTACCTCAAAAAAGGATTTAAAGAAGTATTCGGCACTACCATTTTCGATTTCTATCAACAACAAAGAATGG
Organism: Bacteroidota bacterium; assembly: GCA_039796395.1. GTDB lineage: Bacteria > Bacteroidota > Bacteroidia > Chitinophagales > Chitinophagaceae > Sediminibacterium. Next base: position 2,015 of record JBDKJW010000028.1, on the reverse strand, counting down.
AGCATGCAAAATATTTACTCTACGAAAAAAGCTTAAGTGTAACAGATGTATCAGCGCTTTTGGGCTATTCATCTATCTCGCATTTCTCAGCAGCATTTAAAAAGCATACGGGCTTGAAGCCTTGTGAGTTGTTGAAATAGACAATAGACTGGAGACGGTAGACCGGTTAAAGACCGTTCTGTCGCTTTATTGTTAATGACTGTGTATTGGAGCCTGTGCCTATCACTTGATCAATCAAACCAATTCCTTTAGCATAGAAAAGTTGGCCAGTAACTATTGTATCGTATTTAGAACTTGTATTTGCTCTAAATAAAAGATCACGCCTTACTTGAATAACGTTTGAGTATCCATTACCTAATAAGCTAACAGTAAGATTTTTACTAATAATTGTATGCCCCAATTTTGCAAAACCAAAAGTGGTATCAGTAATATTTGAACCAAGAACTAATCCTGCTCTCACAGTATCCGTCATCCAACTGTTACCAGTGTTCACATTATCCTTCAAATACACATACTCGATATTATTTTGGATATAATCATATACAGATAGATACTCGAACTCTGGTGTACCTATTGTAAAATAATTTCCATTACCATCTTTTGAATAGTAATTTTCACCCCCTAAAGTCAATGTTTCATACTTATAGTAAGTTCTTGGTGGCACAAAGCCCGAAACAAAACTGTTTGGTGAAATAGTTGCGGGAAATGAGTCTAAAGTAGTGGCATTACTTAATTGAATTCCTGGAATTAGTTGATATACAATCAACCCGTTGGCTGTAATAGGCAAATAGTCGAGTGTAGAACTGCCATTATTTGGACCTAATGTTGTTACTGTAAATTTGCAAAAACTATTGCCAAAGCTTACAATAAAATCTGATGAGCCTGGCAATAACGGTGTGCCCTTGCCCTTCAATTTAACCGTTGTTGCACCAGTACTTAATGCAAAGCCAGAATCTAGAAACCACATGCCATTTACCGTGTCGGAAAAAATACGATACTTACCCGTAACGGTAATATTTACATTTACGATCACATAATTACTATCTGTTAACGCGGTATCAATTACATATTTTCCCTTAATAGTAGCATTTTTACAATTACCTAACGAATCGGTAAGAACACCCTCTGCGGTTCCTCTCAATCCAATGGTTTCTTCACTCATTTCCTTCGTACAAGATTGAACGAACATGAGCAAACAAAAACCAACAACTAGGAAATTTATAATACGCTTCATAGATTTTCTCTACCTTAAACAGACCAGTTTTATACCAAAATTGCAGCCTGCGGCTTCAAATTAGCATTTTTTTGCAACTGTTCTATATTATTTAACGTTGTTATCGCAATTTGGCTTAAGGCTTCTTCTGTAAAGAATGCCTGATGCGCTGTTATTAGTACATTGGGAAAACTCATTAAACGTTGAATAATATCGTCTTCAATAATTTTTGCAGATAAATCGCGAAAAAATAACTTTTCCTCTTGCTCATATACATCAATCCCTAAAGCGGCAATATGTCCATTCTTTAAGGCCATAATTACAGCTTTCGTATCTATTAACCCGCCTCTGCTGGTATTTATGATAACTACACCTGGCTTCATTATTGCAATCGTCTCTTTTTTAATTAAATGATGGGTTTGCTCATTTAATGGGCAATGCAAGGAAATAATATCCGCCTTCAATACATCTATCAATGGAGCGTATATTACCCCAATGGCTTCCATATCTTTATTAGCTATTAAATCAAAAGCCAATATTTTACAGCCAAAACCACTCATAATTCTACAAAAAGCTTGTCCGATATTACCTGTTCCTACTACGCCAATCGTTTTTGCGTGTAGGTTAAAACCCAGCAAGCCATTTAATGAAAAATTCTGTTCCCTTACTCTATTGTAAGCCTTATGTGTTTTTCTATTAAGGGTAAGCAACATGGCTAAAGCATGCTCTGCCACCGCCTCGGGCGAATAGGCAGGAACCCTGCAAACCCTTATCCCTACTGATTTTGCTGCTTCAAGGTCTA
>JBDKJW010000027.1:0-20417 GCA_039796395.1 Bacteroidota bacterium | reverse complement strand
CAAGATATGATTGCAAAAGCGCATATCAATATACTTCCATCATTTACAGATACGGGCATCAAGATCAAACTGATTAACGCGCTTTTTAATGGTAAACATATTGTAGCAAATGAGGCAACGCTCAAAGGCGCTGATGTAGCAGCAGCTTGTCATGTAGGCACTACAGCATCTGCCTTTAAAGATATTATTGCACAATTATACCATCAACCATTTACAGAAGAGGAAATAAGCATTCGCAAGCAATTATTAGCAGATCGATTTAATAATCGTACGAATGCAACAGTAATAATCAATACGATTTTTGGTAACTAAGCCATCATCATATTTGCACTATCAACCACTTTACCACTCTCGGTTTTTAACATCCTCGATGGGTAGCGATTAATTACAATAAAATCGTGCGTTGCCATAACTACAGTGGTGCCATAGTCTTTAGCAATTTGTATTAACAACTGCATGATCTCGTCACTTGTTTCCGGATCTAGGTTTCCGGTAGGCTCATCTGCCAGTATCAGTTTAGGGGAGTTTAACAAAGCGCGCGCAATATCTACCCGTTGTTGCTCTCCACCACTCATTTCAAAAGGCATTTTAAAGCCTTTGCTTTTCAACCCCACTTTGTCTAAAACATCATTTATTTTTTCTTCAATTAATCGCTCATCTTTCCAGCCCGTTGCTTTTAACACAAACTTCAAATTCTCATGCACATTTCTATCAGTTAACAATTGAAAATCTTGGAATACAACACCCAAATTTCTACGTAAGTATGGTACTTTTTTCCAGTCCATTAATCGCAGATCGAACCCAACAACAGATGCTTGTCCTTCTGTTAATCTTAATTCCCCATACAATGTTTTGAGCAAGCTACTTTTACCTGTTCCTGTTTTACCTACTAAATAAACAAATTCGCCTTTATTGATTTCAAAATTCACATCTTTCAAAATCAAACTTTGTCCCTGATAAATGTTTACCTGTTTGAGTGAAATAACGGTTTCGGGCATAATGCGTAATTAAGGTTTCTACAAATATAAGGCAGTGGCGTGTTAAAGCTTGTTAATAAGGGTACACAAGTTCCCCAAAGTTTCCTTGTAATAACAACTCTTTTTCAGGAGCGGCTTCTACCCTTCCCACTATTTTTGCTTCGATATTAAAAGAAGCAGCAGTGGCAATCATTTGCTCCGCAGCAGTTTCATCAGTAAAAATCTCTAACCGGTGCCCCATATTAAATACTTGATACATTTCTCGCCAATCGGCTCCTGAATTAGCTTGAATTAACGAGAATACGGGTGGCACATCAAATAAATTGTCTTTTACGATCCTGAAATTACCGGGCAGGTATTTCATGCACTTTGTTTGTCCGCCCCCACTACAATGTATGATACCATTGATGGCATTAAATTGGTTTTCTACTATTTTTTTTAATAAGGGTGCATAAGTACGCGTAGGCGATAATAATAATTTACCGATAGCTAACTGTTCTCCATGAATATCAATGGTATCCGTCATTTTATTTTTACCGATATACACCACTTCATTGGGCAAGCTCGGTTCAAAGGTTTCAGGATACTGGATGCTATAATATTTTTCGAGTACATCGTGCCGAGCACTTGTTAGTCCATTACTACCCAACCCGCTATTGTATTCCGTTTCATAGCTTGCTTTTCCGGCGCTGGCAAATCCTACAATTACATCGCCCACTTCAATTTTATCATTGGTCACTAATTTATCTTTCGGCCATCTGGCCGTCATGGTACCATTCACAGCAATAGTTCGTACCACATCCCCTACATCGGCTGTTTCTCCGCCTAGGTAATGAATATGTACACCCGTTTCTTTGAGTGTATTAAAAAATTCCTGCGTTCCATTTATTACGGCTTCTAAAATAGCTCCGTTGATTATTTTTTTATTGCGATCGATGGTGGAAGAAAATAACAAATTATCTGTAACACCGATACATAAAAGGTCATCAAGATTCATAGCTACCGCATCTTGCGCAATACCTTTCCATGCGCTTATATCACCTGTTTCTTTCCACCACAAATAAGCTAGGATGCTTTTGGTACCGGCGCCATCGGCATGCATGATATTTACCCAATTATCATCATTACACAAATAATCGGGATAAATCTTACAAAAAGCGTGTGGGTACAGGCCTTGATCTAGTTTTTGAATGGCGGCATGTACTTCTTCTTTTTGGGCAGATACTCCTCTTTTATCGTAAAGCGACATATTGATAATTTGGCGCGAAGTTACACTTCCCCGTTGTAATTTCGCAGTTATATGAAGGTACATCGTGAACTGGTGGGTTCTTTACCCGATTTTACAAATGCGGTAGTTACAATTGGCACTTTTGATGGTGTACATAAAGGGCATCAGCAAATTATTGAACAATTAAAAAAAGAAGCAGCTAGAATTGGGGGTGAAACAGTGATCATTACATTTCATCCGCATCCGCGCAAAATTGTTTCTTCGGTACCGGGCGATATTAAAATATTGAATACGTTGACTGAAAAAATTCAGCGTTTGCAAGCTGCCGGTATTGATCATTTAGTAGTGATTCCATTTGATCATCAGTTTGCCAATCAATCGGCACATGATTATATACATCATTTTCTGTATCATTTTTTTAAACCAGCAATAGTAATTATTGGTTATGATCATCGCTTTGGGAAAGGCAGAGAAGGTGATTATCATTTGCTAGAAACTTATGGCAAGAAATTAGGGTTTGAAGTGATGGAAATAAGTGAAGAGTTATTGAATGAAGTGGTGATTAGCTCTACAAAAATCAGACTAGCTTTATTAGATAATCGGGTGGAAGAAGCCAATGCTTTTTTAGGCTATGCCTACACATTCGAAGGAATAGTAGTAGAAGGAAATAAACTAGGAAGAACAATAGGCTTCCCAACGGCTAACTTACATATTAGCAGTGAAGAAAAATTAATTCCTGCAAATGGTGTGTATGCAGTTACCATTCAATGGGCAGATGGCAGATTAAAAAAGGGAATGATGAATATTGGATTGCGACCAACGGTAGATGGAAAGAAGCGGGTAATTGAAGTCAATATTTTTGATTTTAATGAAGATATTTATCATCAACAAATACAAATAGCAGTGCATCATTATTTACGAGGTGAAGTAAAGTTCGATGGACTAGAAGGCTTGAAAGCACAGCTACAAAATGATGCAACAATGGCCGCACAGCTACTGCTTACGCAGCATGCATAATTTTTACTACTAATTCTTTGAGTAAGCCACTATCAGTTGCACTACCCGAACCAATACCAGTATTCTTTCAATAGCGGCCATATCAAAACGGCGCGAAGCGCCGGTATAATCCTTCATAAAATAAGGGTTTACGCCAATAGCAGCTGCTGCCGATTTTTCATCGGTTGGTGCAATACCTTTTAACGCATATAGCTTACTGAAAAAATTATATACTGAAGGAAGTATCAATTGAATAGGTCCGGCTTTAGGATTCGATTCAAAATATTGAATAATGCGTATGCATTTTACCAAATCTTTCGCTGCAATAGCCGATTGTAATTCAAACACATTATACTCTTTACTAATACCGATATATTGCTCTACATCGTCTTCAGTAATATTTTTTCTGCCCGATAAATTCACAATTAACTTATCAATCTCATTATCAATTCTACTTAAATCACTGCCCACATGTTCTACCAACATATGTAGGGCTTTGGGGTTAATGGTGAGTCCTTTCGATTGCACCAATTCCGAAGTAAATGGTGCCAATTGATTATCATATAATTTTTTTGTACTAAGGATCTCCGCATTTTTCTTTAAACTTTTCGAAAGCTTACCCCTCCCATCTACTTTCTTTTCTTTGTGGCTAACCACAAAAATGGTTGATCCTAACGGGTTTTCTACATAGCTTTCTAATTTTTCAATATCCCGCATTTGCTGCGCTTCTTTCAAAATAATCACTTGTTTATCCGCAAACATGGGATATCTCCTACAGGCATTTACAACAGCAGCCCAATCTGCATCTTTTCCATAAAAAATGGTAAGATTAAATCCTGCTTCTGCCTCAGATAGTATATTTTTTTCCGCATAATCCACTACTTGATCAATAAAGTAGGATTCCTCCCCCTCTAGCCAATAAATGGGCTTAAACTTATTTTTTTTCCAATCTGCAATGATTTTTTCCGCCCCCATACCACAAAGATGAGCTGGAATGCCCTTAAATCAAGGATATTTTATATTATTTTGTTAACAAGTGATTTAAATTATTCGTGTTTGGCATGGTTTTGGCAAAAAGGGAGTTGAAAACATTATAAAACATTTTTATGAGCACGCAAGTTTATCAGCAGGGCAATACCCCTCAAAAAGACAATCGCAAATTAATTTATGGGGTTTTAATAGCCGCTTTAGTAGGAACATGGGGGTATATCTTCTATGATAAGAGTGAGCATAAAGAAACCGTATCTCTATTAGAATCAAAGATTAGCAATATTGATAGTGCCCGTTCGGCATTGCAAGTTGAGTTTACGAGTGTATCTGCTAAGGCCGATTCATTAACACAAGATAATTTACAATTACAAGGTGAATTAGCGGAGAAGAATGCAGGTATTCAAAAAATGAGAACGGATATTGCTGCTATTCTGAAAAAGAAAAACGCTACGGCAACTGAGTTAGCAAAGGCTAAACAAATGATTGGTGAATTGAATGGTAAAATTGATGGATTATTTGCTGAAGTAGAGAAATTGAAGGCTGAAAATCAGCAGCTAACTACGGCTAACACACAATTAAACAGTGATAAAACGCAGTTAACAGCAGACAAACAAGGATTGGAACAAAACTTAAATACGACTAAAACAGAAAAGCGTTTGTTAGAAGATAAAGTAGATGTGGCTTCTACGCTACATGCTTCTGGCATCGGAATAGCGGCGATTAAATTACGCAATGGTGGAAAAGAGAAAGAAACAACTACAGCTAAGCGTGCTGATTTTATTCGCATTGGTTTTGTGATAGATGAAAACCGCATCACGCCTTCTGGCACCAAAGATTTTTATGTGGTAGTTACAGGCCCGGATGGTAATATAATCTCTGAAGGAAGCAATTTTAATACGCGTGAAGAAGGTGCTAGGGCTTATACAAGTAAGGTTTCCGTAAATTATGAGCAAAATAAAATTATACCCGTAAGCTTTGATTGGAAACAAACAGATCGATTTAAAGAGGGTGATTATAAGATTGAGATTTACAATAATGGTTTTAAGATTGGACAGGGCACAAAGACTTTGAAGAAGGGCGGATTATTTAGCTAAAATAATCATCAACTTATTTCTATTATTATTGCATTACCATGCCCTCCCGCTTTTAGCGGGAGGGTTTTTTCATACAATAAGCAGTACTTTAGTGTATGCATAGCGTCAGATTAAACTGGAAACTTTTACTATGGATGGCTGCAATCATACTCGTTAGCAGCACTATTGTTTACTCAAATTATGTAGCCGAAAAAATTGCTATTGAAGAGCGCAAAAACGCCGAAGCATGGGTAGAAGCGGAACGAACGATATTAAATAGTACAGATACAGCCAGCATCAATTTAGCTTCAAAAATATCGGCTGAAAATAAAGAAATACCCATTATTGAAACAGATGAAAAAGGTAGGCCTACTGGTAATTATATCAATTTAGATACCCGTTTAGTATCAGCTGATAGTAATTACTTGCAAAGTAAATTAACTGAATTCAAGCGGTATAATAAAACACCTATACAGCTAATCATTACTGAAGAACCCAAACTGATCAACTATTATTATTACGGAGAAAGCGAATTACAAAAAGCAGTAAAATGGTACCCGTATGTTCAGTTATTAATCATTGCGTTATTTGTAGCATTGGCATTTATCAGTTTACAAACCCAAAATAAGAGTGAACAGAATCATTTATGGGCCTCTATGGCCAAAGAAACAGCGCATCAACTAGGAACCCCTGTTAGTAGTTTAGAAGGCTGGATCGAGTTATTAAAAGAAAAAAAGGAAACCGAATACATTGCAAAAGAAATTGCAAAAGATATAAATCGTTTACAATTAATCAGTGATCGCTTCGGCAAAATTGGAAGCACCCCAAAAACAGAGGAACAATCCCCAGCCATTCAAGTAAAAAAAGTAGTTGACTATATGAAAGGGCGTAGTAGCGATCAAATTCAATTTACTATCGAATATAATGGCTTCGAAAACACGCATGTATTGCTTTCGCCTACCCTATTTGATTGGGTAATAGAAAACCTAATTAAAAATGCTTTAGACGCTATAGAAGGCAAGGGAAAAATTGATATATCATTTTATCAAAATAATGATACATGGTTAAGTATTGATGTGCAAGATTCGGGTAAAGGAATGAGTAAACAACTACAAAAACAAGTGTTTACTCCCGGTGTTACCACTAAGAAAAGAGGATGGGGTATTGGATTATCTTTAAGCAAAAGAATCATTGAACAATATCATAAAGGGTTCCTCACTATTAAACATAGTGAACCAATGCGCGGAACTACTTTTACCATAAACCTTCCAGCTCGTTGAAAATAGTGGTACCTCGGTTAAGTTTCTGGTTTTCATTTTTTACAGTTTACAGTAAAAAAAGCATCTTTACCAATAAATAGGCGTTGGATTCAGCTAAACATTATAACTCCTTATTTAAGTGATTAGCCTGCAGATAAAAAAATACGGTTAATCGAATACTTTTTATTATGAAATGGGGCAAACTAATTTTACTAATAGTGATCGGATTACCGCTTCTATATTTGGGAGGCGGACACTATTTGCATAATTATATGTATCCAACCCATACCCCAGAATATCGCTCCTACTTTCGCGATAGCAGCAGATTTTCCTCAAAATGGGAAAAAATTACTTTTGAAATAAAGTCATTCAATCCTGAACAAGGAACAATCCGAGTAAACATGGAAATGGCGCCTGGCGGTGAGCAAATTGCAGCACATGAGCACGATTTTTTTACAGAAAAATTTATTGTTCAACAAGGCACACTATCTACCATCATTAATGGTAGGAGTAATAATTATACAACCGGACAAGAAGTAGTGATTGCACCAGGCGTAACACATAAGTTTTTTAATAATACCAACTCAACGGTTATTTTATCTGATGCTTCAGGAAAAGGATTTCAATTGCCCATTGATTATGTATACGCATTATCACAGTTATACGGACACTGGGATTTAGATATAGCTAATAGAACTTCTCCAAAACTATATTTTCATTTAGCCATTTTGCATAAACAATTCGATTCATGGTCAACAGAAAAAGCGCCATCTAAATCGGTGCAAAAAATGCTTCGTATTTGTATGGCGCCAACTGCACGCTTACTTAAGTATGAGATATACGACTACCGATTTACACCACTTTTAAGGGGTGAGGCGCCAATGGAATAATTAGCTTTGTTTTTTTACAGACCCACCACTACTTACATCAATATTTCTAATTAACCCTTCGCCCTTATAACGGATATAGCCACCACTACTTGCATCGGCGTTAATTTCTTTTTCAACGGTTACTTGAATACCTGCCCCGCTACTAACATCAGCAATACATTTACTAGCTTTCAATCCATAGCTGCGAAAACTTGCCCCGCTACTTGCATCTATTTGTAAGGTACCAACTCTACCCTCTAGTTCTACCACCGCACCACTATTTAAATCCACCGCGAGTTTATTCAAATCTAAGCCCTCACCCCTAACTGTACTTCCGCTAGATACATCTATGCTTTCCAAATTCACATAGGATACATAAACCTTTACTTTCCAGTTTTTCCAAGTATTCCAAAATTTCCAATCTCCTTCTCTACTAATTTTTAAAGTACCATTGCTTACAACAGTTCGCACTTCGTTAATATAACTTTGATCACCAACAACCACGCCCAGTTCTTCCTTGCCTCCCTTTGTAAGAACTACTTCAATACCGGCAGATGACTCAATCTTATAGAAAGGTCCAATATTTCTTTTCTGAATATTCGACTCAATAACTTCTTTTTGGGCAAATCCATTAAAGGCTATCATACACATAGCCGTAGCAAACAAAAATATCTTTTTCATTACTGGGTTTTTACGTGTAACGGTGAGTTGTATCATAAGTTACATTTTCGCTAAACTTATTTTAAAACAACTGCCCCCAAAGCGGGTAAATGTACTTGGAGCTTATACCATTTGGACTTTTTATCGGTGGCTGCAACATTTATTTCAGGATTAAAAACATCACCAGTACCCCAAAATGCTTTGGCGTCACTATTAAATATCTCCTTCCATTTAGATTTACCATGAACATGAATTTCCCAATTATGTCGAACTACTGGTGTCATATTCAAAATAACCAACACATCATCTACTTCCTTCTTCCCTTTTCTTTTATATGCGATTACCGAATCGGATCTATGATTTAAATCTACCCATTCAAAACCACCAGGTTCAAATTGTTTTTCATACAAGGCGGGTTCATTTCGATACAAATGATTGAGTTGTTGCACACAATATTTCATACCCCCATGGCTTACAAAATCTAATAATTCCCATTGTAATTCACGCTTATAATCCCACTCTTGTGTAGCCCCAAACTCATCGCCCATAAATAATAACTTAGCTCCCGGATGTGTAAACATGTATGTGTAGAGTAATCGTAGATTGGCAAATTTCTGCCATTCATCACCTGGCATTTTATACAACATCGGACTTTTGCCATGTACAATTTCATCATGACTTAAAGGCAACATAAAATTTTCATCGTAGAAATACATCATACTAAATGAAAATTTATCTTGATGGAATTGTCTGTACACAGGATCCATTTTAAAATAATCAAGTGTATCATGCATCCAGCCCATCATCCATTTCATCCCAAAACCTAACCCATCTTCAAAAGTAGGTTTACTTATTTTAGGCCAATCAGTTGCCTCTTCTGCAATAGTTTGAATATCCGGAAAATCGCGATATAAGGTTTCATTTAAATCTTTGATAAACGCAATGGCTTCTAAGTTACCATTACCACCATATTCATTGGCTTCCCATTGTCCGGCATTACGGCTATAATCTAAGCGTAACATTGAACTCACCGCATCAACGCGCAAGCCATCTGTATGAAATTGATCGCACCAAAAACGAGCACTACTAATTAAAAAAGATTTTACTTCTCCCCTTTTATAATTAAAGATATAAGAGTTCCAATCGGGGTGATAACCCTTACGCATATCTGCATACTCATAAGTATGAGTACCATCAAACATAAATAAACCATGTGCATCGTAAGGAAAATGAGAAGGCACCCAATCCAAAATCACACCGATCCCCGCCTGATGAAAAGCATCAACCATAGCTGCATATTCTTGTGGCGAACCAAATCGAGAAGTAGGTGCAAAATATCCTGTACCCTGATAGCCCCAGCTTCCATCAAAAGGATGTTCCATCACAGGCATAAACTCTACATGCGTAAATCCCATTTCCTTTACATATGGCACTAAGCGTTCTGTTATTTGTGCATAGGTATTATAGGTTTCCTCATCGTATTTATTGGGCCGCATCCAACTTGCTAAGTGAACTTCATAAACAGAATAGGGCGATTTTATAGAATTGTGTTTTTTACGACTTTTCATCCACTCTTCATCCTTCCAATCATAATTTGTTTGCCAAGTAATAGAGGCTGTATAGGGACGCTTTTCCCAAAAATGGGCAAACGGATCACCCTTATCTAATTTAACCCCTTTGTAGCCATGTATATGATATTTATAGGCCTCTCCCGCATGTAACCCAGGAATAAATCCTTCCCAAATACCTGAACTATCTTGCCTTACTTTTAATGGATGCGTTGTTTTATCCCAATTATTAAAATATCCTGTAACACTGATAAATGTTGCATTAGGAGCCCATACAGCAAAATAAGTACCCCAGTTACTTAATACCTCTATTTGTTTATTCCCAAAATATTCATACAAGCTATAATGCGTTCCGTTCTGAAAATTGCGAACTGCTTCATCTGTAAATAAAGAATAGTTCCAAACAGCTTGATTCGTATCTATAAAATGAATATCCTCATATTTTTTTTTGTCCTGCATTGCAACTTTTTTCTTTTTGGGTACTCTTTTACTCGTTGAATCAGTTGACATAAAATTCTTTTTAACGAAAAATTATAACTAAAAAATTAGTTTATGAGCCAATTTTGTGGAATTTACGACAAAATGCTGCTCGCTGCGTAACTGTTTATTTCCAAAGAATGAAAAAACTAACTACCTCATTATTGTTAATTACTTTTTTATGTATTAGCAACAAGCTTATAGCCCAAGATAAAACTGCGGGTATCACTGGTAAAGTTACCGACACGTTAAACAAAGTACCCTTAAGCAATGCTGTTATTGCAGTACTTAGAAAAAGAGATTCTGTAATGGTGAAATTTACGCGTTCAGAAAAAAACGGCTCATTCCAAATCAATAATTTACCAACTGGCACTCACATCATACTAGTAAGCTACCCAAACTATGCCGACTATACCGATATAGTTGAACTAAGCGCTAATCAAACAAAAGAACTGGGGATGGTACCTGTAATTACAAAAGCTCGGCTTTTAGAAGAAGTTATTGTAAAACAGCGCGTAAGTGCCATTCGTATGAAGGGAGATACCACTGAGTATAAAGCAGATAGTTTTAAAGTAAGTGCCAATGCAGATGTACAAGAATTATTAAGAAAAATGCCAGGCATTACTGTGAATAGTAAAGGTGAAATAACTGCGCAGGGAGAACGCGTACAAAAAGTACTGGTTGATGGGGAAGAATTTTTTAGCGACGATCCGGCTGTAGTTACTAAAAACTTGAGAGCAGATGCAGTGGATAAAATTCAATCCTTCGACAAAAAATCGGATCAGGCCGCATTTACGGGTGTAGACGACGGACAAAAAATTAAAACCCTAAACATTCAATTAAAAGAAGATAAGAAAAAGGGGTATTTTGGAAAAGCAGAACTTGGTACTGATTTTACAAACTACAGATATGGTAAATTATTAGGTAATGCCTTTAAAGGCAAAAGAAAGATTTCTGGATTTGCCACTGCCGATAACACCAAATTTGAGTCGCTAAACTGGGATGAAAATAGAAATTATGCCGGTGATGGCAATGTTACAACAACCGTTACTGATGATGGTGGAATTAGCATGAATTGGAGTGGTGATGAGTTTAGCTGGGGGCGTGGATTGCCAAGCTCATATACAGGTGGCCTACATTTCAGCAATAAATGGAACAAAGACAAACATAATAGTAATAACACTTACCAATTCAATCAGCTAGATGTAACCGGTATCACCACCAATAAGTCGCAAACTATTCTTCCGGATACAACCTTTTTTAATAATACCATACAGAACCAATCGAGCAGTAGGAATCGACATAAGATTACTTCGATTTACGAATGGCAATTTGATTCTTCTACTTCATTGAAAGTTACTGCAAGAGGTTCCATGGTAAAGAGTACAATAGCAAATACGTATTTAGGTAGATCCATCAGCAGCGACAGTATACTTATCAATGAAACAAACAGAACTACTACAAGCAATGATGAAAATAATACACTAGCTACTAGTTTTTTCTTTAGAAAGAAATTTAAAAAATTGGGTAGGAGTATCACATGGAATACAGATTTAAACCTAAATCAAAGAGAAGAAAATGGCTTTTTATTAGCTAAAAATGATTTCTATGATAAAAATGGCTCGTTGATAAAAACAGAAAACATAGATCAAAAGAAAGTAAATAGACAGGATGCTAATACGGCGAATTCAGTTTTAACGTATACAGAACCGCTTTGGAAAAATACTTTTTTGATACTCAATTACCGCTTACATATTGGCAGAAATGATGCAGAAAGAAATACACTTGTAAAAACAGCTGGGAACGGAAAGTATGAGAATCTGATAGACTCATTAAGCAATCATTTTATCTTTAATACAACTGGGCATTCAGCGGGAGTAAATTTTAGATATAATACAAAAAAATATAATTTCAATATAGGAAGTGGCTTTGGAACAGTAGTATATAAAACGCAAGACATTCGCAAGAATACATTTCAAACAATTAGTTTCAATAATTTTCTTCCACAGATTAATGTAAACTATACACCAAAGCAACAGCGCAGGGCTTCATTCAGCTATAATGGAAGCACAAGAAACCCTACCCTGCAGCAAATTCAACCATTAATTGACAATATAGATCCCTTAAATATTACAATAGGTAATCCCAATTTAAAACAATCCTTCATTCATACCTTTAATTTTCGCGCCTCGGATTATAAAGTATTGAAGAGTAGAAGTATTTCTTTTAATATGAATTATACAGCTACTGATAATGCCATTTCAAATGCTAGCTATGTTGATAGTTTAGGTAGAAGGGTTAATCAAGCAATTAATGTGCAAGGAAATTATAGCGCCAATGCATCTATTGGCTATGGCTTCGATATCATCCCTTCCTTAAATGTGGGCTTAGATATAGGGCCTAGAAAATCTAGATTTGTAAACCGTGTTAATAGCAGAGATAATATCACAGATAATACAAGTGTAGGTTTATTTATGTACTCAGGCTACTGGAGTGATAAGTGGATTAATTATTGGCTGAATGCAGGAGCAAACTATAATAGTTCAAAAACTTCTATTCGTCCAGATATCGTTACAAACTACTGGTCGTATAATCTCAACACTAATGTACAATTCAAGTTTAAAAAAATAAAGATGTATTCAGATCTTGGTTTAGAAGCAAATTTGTACCAAAGAACAGAAGTATTTGCAAACCAACGAAATGTGTACATAGTAAATATTTCTACTAGAAAAATAATTTCAAAAAATGACCAATGGGAGATTAAAGCCTCTGTAAACGATTTACTCAATCAGAATTTAGGAATTAACAGAAGTGTGAGCAGTAACTTTATTTCTGAAACAACGAATCAAACCATACAACGTTATTTCTTATTATCGATTATTTGGAATTTTAGTAAAAATGGTAAACCTACTTCAAACGGATTTTAACATGAAAAAACTCATACTATCACTATCATTTTTATTAAGCCTAGCAGCTTACTCACAAGTTAATTTCATACAATACGGGCGGATTGAATATGAAAAGAAAACTAACCAGCATAAACCATTTGAAGATGACGATGCAGATAATATTTGGAATAAAGAAAGGATGAAAGTAATTCCAAAATTTGTGACCGACATATATGAATTAAGATTCAACAGCAGTAAATCATATTTCAAACTAGCTAAAGAAAATGCTGATAACAAGTATATGATGTGGGGAGGCAAACCAACAGAAACAGATGGTGTTGCTATAGACTTAAATACTAATCAAGTAACTGCACAAAAAGAAATTTTTGAAAACACGTATCTGGTAAAGGACTCCTTAAAAATATTTGATTGGCGCATTACCGATGAAACACGTGAAATTGCAGGATTTGAATGTAGAAAAGCAGTTACAAAAATATGCGATTCAGTATATGTAGTAGCATTCTATACCGATCAAATACCGGTGAGTGTAGGGCCTGAAAATTTTTCAGGGCTACCCGGACTTATTCTTGGCTTAGCGGTTCCCCGATTATACACAACATGGTTTGCAACAAAAGTTGAACTAACCGACCCTACTTCAGCTCAATTAAATCCAACTCAAAAAGGGAAAAAAGTAACAAGATCACAAATGGTTGCTGAATTACAAAAAGGATTAAAGGACTGGGGTAAAGAGGGTGCGCAACGGATGTGGATATACCAGCTATAGCTTAAGGCTTCATACATGCTATAGTAGTTTTTGATTTTATATTTGCTGGAATCTTTGGACTGATATAGGGTATTCCTAATGATAGGCCCCGTACTATTAACATCGCTCCTATTAAGATTTTAATAGCCACAAAACGTTTCTCAACAATCTTTCTAAATGAGAACCTGTTTAAATTCCAGCCAACTAATACAAGTATTAGTAAAGGTAAAGTACCTAAACCAAATAAACCCATAATCAACGCACCTGAAGAAGCAGTTCCATCAACGATAGCTATAGTTAGAGCAGCATATACCATTCCACAAGGAAGTAACCCATTAACCAGGCCTAATCCAAAAAATTGCCAACTAAATTTTGGTTGGAGTAATTTACCAAATACAACAATAAGCCAATTTGGGAAAACAAGTTTCCAATTTATTCGTATGGACAATAGCAATGCAATACCAGCAAGTATGGAAAGCCATTGGGCAAACCCTAGTATAGCTAATCCTTTACCAATAACACCAACTATAGCACCCATCAGCATATATACAAGTATTCTACCGACCTGATAGCTTAGGATGGAAAAAAATTTTTGTACCCCAGCAAATCGATTGAAAGGCATTGTTATCAAAAGTGGGCCGCACATACCTATACAATGAATACTACCAAGTAAACCCGAAAGAAATGCTATAGTATATAAACTAGTCAAAAGGGATAAAAATTTGCTTCTCAATAAAATAATGCGTTCCGCTTCTTTCAAAACTTAATCGAGCGTAACAATTACCACCATGCAAATAAGATGGATCAATAGTGTACCCATTTTTACTTGTAAATTTGGATAAGATGAAAGTCTTATCAAACATTTTTGCAGATGGGTAGTATAAAAACAATACCCCATTCTCGAGAGAATCTGATAGCCATGGAGAAAGTAAAACCTCTAATTTATTTTTGCTTACAGATACAGTAACGAGATTGCTAACCTTATCCCCATTACGCTTTGTATTGGCAAATTCATTATACAATAACTCCTTTTCATAGTAATGTGCTTCCGACATTTCAATTTTAACTTGCATGGCCTTATACACAAAAAATGAAATAAACAAAATCCCTAACCCATAAGCCAATAAAATCCGATATCCCCAACTCATAAAAATATTTTATAGTGTTGAAATAAATATTGCTTTTTGCTTATCTATAAGCTTATTTCCAGATTTAATTAAAATAGTGAAATCAGTTTTTCGCTTAGGAACAGCATCCTTAGTTACGATTAAAAAAAACATTTCTTCATTTAACTCCCGTCCTTTTAAACTATCTATGGCATGCCCTACTCTTTGAATATGTACATTTGGATCATTACAAAATATTGCATAAGGCATAGTTTTATTACGCTTATTAGTTATCTTAATTCTATACAAATTAGTTAGCATCCCATTTGCCTGCTCTTGTACTATTTGTCCGGGTACACGCAAAATTGTTGCATCAAAAATTTTCCTAGATATCAAAAAGCCAGTGAGCAAAGCAATAAGCACGAGTAGTAAAGCTGAATAGGCTTTAACACGATAATCTAAGCGGAAGGGCTTGCCCTTTTCAATATTATTGTAGGAATCAATTTTAATCAAATCTCTCTGCTTACCAATTTTATGCATCACTGTATTACACGCATCAATACATGCTGTACAATTAATACATTCTAGTTGCGTGCCATTGCGAATATCAATGCCAGTCGGACAAACATTTACACACATATTGCAATCAACACAATCGCCTGATTCTTTGATACGACTCTTCCCCTTCCCTCTTGGCTCACCTCTTAAATAATCATATATTACAGTTAGTGAATTACGATCTACTAAAACACTTTGCAAACGGCCATAGGGACAAATTACAGTACAAACAATCTCTCGCATAAAGGCGTATACACCATAGAAAACAAGTGTAAATACAATCATGGCAATAAAACCTACAAGATGTGCTGAAGGGGGCTCTTTCATTAAAGCCAAAACGGATTCTACGCCAATTATGTATGATAAGAAGATATTCGCAATACAAAATGAGAGTACAAAGAAAATTATGTGTTTAAGTAGTTTACGAAAATTAAAAGCAGGATTATTGCTTGCCAAATTGCTCTTTTTTTGCTGCTGAGCCGTACCTTCAATAAGATACTCAATCTTTCTAAAAATCATTTCCATGAAAATGGTTTGCGGACAAACCCATCCACAGAATATTCTTCCATATATAAGCGTAAATATTATTATAAATAGCATACCAATGAGCATACATATTCCAAAAACAATAAAGTCTTGCGGTGTAAATAAATAACCAAAAAAAATAAATTCGCCATCCGGTAAATTAAATTGAAGAAGGGGCATTCCATCCATTTTGATAAATGGCGTAATTACAAAAATGAGGATATAACAATAGCTTACCCAAGTTCTATATGTATACAACTTACCCTTTGGCTTATGCGCATAAATCCATTGACGCTTGCCTTCTTCATTCACTGTTGAATGTTTATCTCTAAATGTAGACAATGATGAATCCATTTATGGTTTAATTGAACCTTTAGTTGAATCATCAACAAACAAAACACCTTGTTTTTCTTTGGCTGGCTGTGGATTTGTTCCTTCCAATGATTTTATAAAGCTGGCGAGTTGAGCAATTTGCTTAGGTGAATAATCATCTTTCCAAGATTTCATGCCTTTCTCAGGCCAGCCATATTTGATAGAATAAAAAATTGATTTAATATCTCCTTTATGCAACCAATATTCATCGGTAAGATTAGGGCCAATACCAGCAATACCATTTACCATACCGCTTCCATTTTCGCCATGACAAGTGGCGCAAGCACCTGGTTTTATGAACAGCATTTTACCTGCTTCAGTATCTTCTGTTCCTAACACAGCAACATTATTTTCATCAATATTATTAGCTGCATTTTCTAAGTAAAGTGCGTGCTGGTCCGCAGCTGCTTGTATATCAATTCTCAATTCTTCTTGCTGTAATGGCTTTGAGTAAGCAATATGATAATTATAGAGATACACTACTCCAAAAACAATCGAAAAAACAAAGCCATACTTCCACCAAGAAGGTATATTATTATCCAATTCACGAATACCATCATAATTATGACCAAGATCTAAAGCCAATGCTTCTTCATCAGAATTTTTCTTGCCAATCCGTGAAACCCATTTTGAAAAGAACCTCTTTTTTGTAACTGAGGCAGACATAGACAATTCCTCAGTTTGTACAGAGAGCACACTATGTATTTGATAAGAAAGATACAAAATAGCCACAATCTCTAATCCTAAAATCCAAAACAAAATTTGAACCGTGGCTGCTGAAAAATAAGCAGATTGATGAAGTGCATTAGTTTGAGCTAATAGTGTATTACTAAATAATAAAGAAAATATTATAATTGCAACAGATAATATAGCTTTAGTTGTCCTGTCTTTTGTTCTTTGCACACTATACTTAGCAGCAGTAAGGAGTACACGCATCATCACGATAATAATTATAGCCAACAAACAAATAATAAAAAGAATGACATACACTATTTCAGATTCATATAGTTTTGGTTTTGGCTTTACTGCTTCTTCTACTGTTTGAGCAGTTACTAAAAAACTGCATAGCTGCAAAAAAAATAGACAAAAGTATCGTACTATATTTTTTTTCATAAAAGACTATTTATAGTTTATTGAATGGGAATTTTAGCTCTTTCTTCCATTACCGTTTTATGTGTAGAAAAAACGTACCAGGTTACAGCTCCAAAAAAAATAGTAAAGAGTAAAAGCGAAAACAAAGGATAAATAGCTACTTGATCAATGGCTGTTAAATAATGTTTGAACTTCATAAACTCGATTTTATTAATGTAATTTTTTTGTTTCAACTTCAGGTGCTTTTTTAATATCAGCACCTAATCGTTGTAAGTAAGCAATCAATGCTACAATCTCTTTTGTATTGGTTGTTATAATCTTATTCTGTGCTAGATCCATCCTTATTTCATCGCCTTGTATTACTAAATCATTATTTGCTATGCGTTCATATCCTACAGGATATGGTACGCCGAGCGTTTTCATGGCAATAATTTTAGCCTTGGTAGTACTTGTATCTAAGTCATTCTCAATCAACCAAGGATAGGCAGGCATTATACTTCCCTGAGATATTTCTTCAGGAGCATACATATGCCGATAGTGCCAGCTATTAGGATACTTGTTATTTAGCCGCGCTAAATCTGGCCCTGTACGTTTACTACCCCATTGAAAAGGGTGATCATATACAAACTCACCTGATTTAGAATAATCACCATAGCGGGCTACTTCATCTCTAAATGGACGAACCATTTGAGAATGACATGTATAACATCCTTCTCTGATGTATATATCTCTACCTTGTAATTCAAGTGGTGTATAAGGAGCAACGGTACTAATAGTAGGAATATTTTTTTCAATCAAAAAAGTAGGTATCAACTCAACAGCCCCACCAATACTTACAACAACTAAACTCAACACTAGCATACGCATGGGTTTTCTTTCAATAGCCGCATGCCAAAATGTATACGTAGCTGGTACACCTTGTTTATGCAGCGGTAACGCCTCTGCTTTTTCTTCAGGTACAAAAGAACCTTGCTTAATTGTTTTCCATAAGTTAACTACCATTAATATTGCACCTACTAAGTAAATTGTTCCCCCGAATGAACGGAGTATATACATGGGAATTATTCTCGTAACAGTTTCTAAAAATTGGTATTTCAATTGACCTGCTTCTGTAAATTCTTTCCACATTAACGCTTGAGAAAATGAAGCCCAATACAATGGAATAGCATATAATAAAATACCGATAGTACCAATTAAGAAATGCGTATTCGCCCATTTAACAGAATAGAGTTTTGTATTAAACAAACGAGGTACTAGCCAATATAAAATACCGAAAGTCAAAAATCCATTCCATCCCAAAGCACCCACATGCACATGTGCTACAATCCAGTCGGTATAATGCGCAATTGCATTTACATTTTTTAAAGAGAGCATTGGCCCCTCAAATGTACTCATACCATAACAGGTGAGTGCCACTACAAACATTTTAAGAACAGGATCTTCTTTTACTTTATCCCAGGCGCCTCTTAGTGTAAATAAACCATTCAGCATACCTCCCCAACTTGGTAGAATAAGCATTACACTAAACACAACACCTAATGATTGTGCCCAATCGGGCAATGCCGTATACAACAGGTGATGCGGCCCCGCCCATATGTAAATAAAAATTAAAGCCCAGAAGTGGATAATGCTCCATCTGTAGGAATATACTGGGCGATTAGCTGCTTTAGGAACGAAGTAATACATCAAGCCTAGGTAAGGGGTGGTTAAGAAAAAAGCAACAGCATTATGTCCATACCACCAC
The DNA here is from genome assembly GCA_039796395.1 of Bacteroidota bacterium. GTDB lineage: Bacteria > Bacteroidota > Bacteroidia > Chitinophagales > Chitinophagaceae > Sediminibacterium. The sequence continues at coordinate 1,272 of JBDKJW010000027.1, read as the reverse complement.
TGTACTAGGGCATCTTGTACACCGGCATACCAGCTATAACTATGGGTTAGCGATGTAGGAAGTGAAAAAGAGTTAACAATATGTAATAAAGCAACTGTTACCCACGTGCCAATTAAAAACCAAACTGCTACATACAAATGTCTTTCTCTTCGCGTAAGTATAGTACCCAACATATTGATACCAAACAATACCCATATCAACGCAATAGCTATATCAATGGGCCAAATTAATTCAGCATACTCTTTACCTTGTGTTAAGCCTAACGGTAATGTAATCGCGGCAAACACAATAATTAATTGCCAACCCCAAAAATGTATATTACTTAAAGAACGCTTCCACATTGGGGTTTTCATTAGTCGAGGCAGCATATAGTAAGTTCCTGTGAATATTCCATTACCTACAAATGCAAAAATTACTGCATTCGTATGTAAGGGTCGTAAACGCCCGAAACTTGTATAAGGGATGCCCAAATTTAACTGAGGAAACGCTAATTGAAAAGCAACTAGTACACCTACCAACATTCCTACAATTGCCCATACAACTGTGGCGTAAGCAAAGTTTCGTACTATTCGATTATCATAAGTAAACTGCTCTATCATAGTATTAGACTTTATTGTTTTCAGATTTATAGTTATCAAAAAGTATTTTTCGAGCGGGGGAATAATCGTCATCGAATTGCCCATCTTTTACACTCCAAATGAATGCGCATAAAAAGCAAACAGCTACAATAAAACTTATGATGAGTAGAAATAAGAGTATAATCATACTATGGGTATTTGTTTAAGGAATCGGTCATTAATAATCATTGAACCAATGAGCGTACCCAATACAATCGTAACTGTACTTGCTGGCATAAGTATAGCAGCAATTATTGGTGCTAATTGAGCTGTAATCGCAAAGTACAAGCCCCCAATATTGTATACTAGCGATAGCGCAAACACGATATAAATAAGTATTTGTGTATATTTTGAAGCAAGCAAGAAATTATACAAATAGGGCAATGAAGACGCTTCAATTATAGCATCACTTGAAGGTGAAAATTGTAATGTATTTTCTACAACAGCTATTCCTGTATTACTCTCTGCGAGGGCGCCTGCATCATTTAACCCATCCCCAAGCATCATTACTTTATTACCACACAATTGTGCTTTTCTAACATATTCATATTTATCAAGTGGCTTTTGCTCAAATAAACAATAAATATGATCTCCTGCATCTTGCTTAAATACTTGCTCCATTGCCTTATCATCTCCACTTAATACGGTAATGGGG
>JBDKJW010000026.1:0-18507 GCA_039796395.1 Bacteroidota bacterium | reverse complement strand
GGTCTTTACCCCAACGAGTGACCAACATGCCATCAGGGTTTGGGATGTCATCACCAAACATCACTCGCAATGTCTTCATCGCACCATCACGAATTTCTTCATCAGACAAGTCTTCGAGCGCAAAGCCCTTGTCGCCACCATGAAACGCCATCAACACCGGCTCGCCAGTAAAAGGCACAAAGCTTAGCCAATCACACCACCCGCCCAGCTTTTCACCCAAATAACTGATCGTCTCTACGTCCTCGCCCCAAAAAGCTTCTGAGAATTTCAAATAGACTTTATTGAGAATTCCCATCTCAAGCCGATCAATCGCCTCTTGTTTAGACGCTGGAAGCGGCGGCTCAAACTTAACCGACGCCTGCTTCAACACCCCAAGCGGAAACGTCACCACCGCCTTATCTGCCACAAACCTCCCCAGCGAAGTTTCCACTTCCACCCCATCACTGCTATAACGAACTGTGTTCACTATGGTAGTTAAACGAATGTCCAAATCATTTGCAAGCTCATCCGTAATCTGGTTATATCCACCAGGGAAAATAACTTCATCGCCACCCATTTTATAACCCATATTTTCCCAGCGTAAAAAAGGGAACATATTACATAATCTTTCTTCACTATCATCGCCCGAAGCATTATCTACAATAATCCATTCCACATCGGATTGAATGGGATGCTTTTCAGCCGACAATAATAAATTTTCAATATGCGCCGCTGAACGATAATTTATGATGATGATAGAAAGCAAATGAAATTAGTTTTAACCTTTACTATGTTTATAGGAAACAAAATTAGCAAACATAAGGAGCTTAGAAAATAAGCCTACACCCAATACAAATAATGACCAATGCTTTTGTTCACTAATCATTTTTTTAATAGCCGGCACAATTCGCGCTGGTGGTACCCCTGCTGCTATTAATTGGCTTTCATCCCTAACACGATGATTTCTAATCAACCGCCAGTAGTAATCATACAATCGCCAGTTTCCAAAAAGTTTATCATTATTTTTGAAAGCAAAAAAAAGATTCTCCTTCAACATAATATCTGTATTATCTCTGCAGAAATTAGTCATTTGGTCTTCATGTAAACCAATACTCACCAAATGTTGATCTAAGTAAGTGTATCGATACCCTGCCTCTATTACACGAACATAGTAATCAACATCTACTAACCAAACCAATTCCTCATCATAGCGAACTGGGATTGATTTTTTGAGCATAACATTACTTGGCGGACCAATAACATCCGATCGTACCAAATGATACGGATCTTGCTGAATAGTTTTAATCAACCAAGGAAAGGTTTGCAAAACAATGGCCTTCCCTTCAGGCGTAATGGCTGTATTTCTACAAAAAACGAAATCTGTTTCAGGATTCGCTGCAAATGCTGCCACATACTTATCAATGGCCAAGGTATCATGCAACCAATCATCTTGGTGTAATAGCATTACATATTCACCATGTGCCTCATGGAGTGCAAAGTTCCAGTTACGCGGACTTTTCAATGCCGGTTCATGCGCATAATACCGAATGGGCAATTTATCCGCATATGTTTCCGCCACTTTCGCAATTGAGTCATTTAAACTATCGTCGGAAAGAATAACTTCAATATGTTTGTATTGTTGAGCCAATATGGAGTCGAGTAGTCTGCTCACAAAAGCAGGCTGACGATACGTAGGCACACAAATACTAACTAAAGGATTCATCAACACATGTTTACAATATTTGCAAATATCTTTAAAACTTTGTTTCGAGGCGGGAATAAAACAATACATACTGGAAACTACGCCCCCATTGGGTTTTGGCTCGAAAAAAAACTAAAACACCAGGAATTCAACGAAATTAAACAGCAAAAAATCGGGCCTTTACAATTCTATTATCAACGCCCTTATGAGCTTTTAAAAACCTACCGCGAAATATTTGGGGCAGAAATATATCGTTTCAGCACCGAATCGGCTACCCCTGTTATTCTTGATTGTGGTGCTAATATTGGATTAGCAAGTATATACCTTAAAACCCTATACCCTACTGCAACAATTATCGCATTTGAACCAGATGCGAATAACCGTGCTATATTTCAAAAAAATATTACGACGAATCAATTAGCAGGTATCTCTATCCGAGATGAAGCTGTATGGATTAAAGATGGCCATATACAATTTGAATCAGCTGCTACAGAAGCAAGCAAAATAAGCCATAGCACATCAAATACAGTATCAGTTCCATGTATTGACTTCAGGCATTTTATAAGCCAGTTCCCACAAATCGATTTTCTAAAAATGGATATTGAAGGCGCAGAATTTGAAGTAATTAAACAATGTGGCGAAACCCTACGAAGGGTAAAGAATTTATTTTTAGAATACCATGGTTATACCAGTAAACCAGCTGAATTAAGTACCCTATTATCGATTTTGGCTGCGCAAGGATTCTCCTATTATATTCGCAATGCGGCTGATACCATTCCGTTTCCTTATGAACATATAGAAAAAGAGAAAGTGTATAATGTACAATTGAATATCTTTTTAACGCAAACAAATTCATATGAATAATCCTTTAATATCAGTGATTATTCCTACGTATAATGATGCTTTTTGGATCGAAGAAGCCATCGCTTCTATTCAAAACCAAACCTATACAAACACTGAAATAATTGTAGTAAATGATGGATCAACAGATGCCCAAACACTTACTATACTTCAACAATTAACAGATAAAGGCATTCAGGTTTTACATAAAACAAACGGACGAATGTCGGCCGCACGTAATTACGGTATTCAAGCTGCCAAAGGAACCATCATTGCCTGTTTAGACTGCGACGATTATTTTCATCCCAGCTTTTTTGAAAAAGCAATGCATATACTTTCTACACAATCATATATTGGCGTAGTAACAAGCTATATTCAATTATTTGGCGCGTATAAAAAAACAGCAAGACCAAGAGGCGGCAATCGATTTAATTTTTTATTCAACAGTGAATGTCCGGCTTGTAGCATTTTTAGAAAAGAGGCTTGGGAAAAAGCAGGCGGATTCGATGAAACGATGGTATTAGGCTATGAAGATTGGGAATTTTTTATACGTGTTACAAAGCTTGATTGGGAAGTAGCCGTAATTCCAGAGAAATTACTTTACTATCGGCAAACTACTAAATCAACCCTCGCCAATCATACAGAACCCAACCGAGAAAAAATTGTACGCTATATTGTAGAAAAGCATAAAGATTGGTATGCAGAACAACTCATCCAACTGATAAGTACTAAAGCAGTACTTTATAAAAAATCAAGGATTGCCTATCCAGATATTCTGCAGATGATACAGGATCGTTTATTTAAAAAATATCCTTAAAATTTAGCGAATCAAAATAAAGCTACCTTTCTTATCTACCCTCCCACATAATGTTTTAGCATGAATAGTATACACAAAAGCTCCTGCATCTTGCATCACCCCTTTGTATTTACCATCCCAACATTTATCGGCAGTATTTGTATAAAAAACGAGTTGCCCCCATCTATTAAATATTTTAAAATCTAACTCTACAATTGTCCCCCATTTTTTTATACCAAAACAATCATTCAATCTATCGCCATTAGGCGTAAACCCCGAAGGCATAAAAAAGCGATCGACCAAAGGATTGCTAATAGATAACAATTCTACAGAATCTTTAGATTTACAACCAGCTAATGTACTTACTTCAACATAATATTTACCACTTATTGCACCTGTTACAATTGGATTAGATATTGAAGGATTTGATAAACCAGTGGTAGGTGTCCAAACATATCGTACACCCCCAGATGCTACCAATTGAGCAGATCCATTTACACAATCTAAATCATTTGATTTTGAAAGGTTAATGATAGGTAATGGATTTACAACAATAGTTGTTGCTAGTGTATCTTTAAAACTACATTGTAAAGTTTGAGCCACAACCGTAAAAACAGAAGTTGTGGGCGGTTTTACAAAAAAATTATTGCCTTGTGAAGTAGGTAGTGGAGATGCACTAGACCAAGAATAAATGTCGCCTCCAGTTGCAATTAATTGTACAGAGTCGAATTTGCAAATCGAAACCGCATTTGGAGTTAACGTGAAAACTGGTGGCTGTTTTACATCTACTTGTACGGTATCATTTGAAAAACATTGCGAACTATTTATTGCCGATACTATATACTGAGTAGATACTATAGGCTTTATTATTGGGTTTGAAACATTGGGGTTTGATAGATTTGTTGTAGGTATCCATTTATATCCCACACCTCCATTTACGTTCAATAAAATTGAGTCGCCTAAACAAATAGAAGTATCGCTTGATGCAACTAAAGGAACAGGTTGAGTAACTTTAATACTTTTACAGTAAGATGTTTGTGTTGGCAAACCTTCATCCACACTTAAGGTAATATTATAGGTCCCGCTAGCATTATATTGAATGGCTCCCGGATTTTGTATTGTAGAACTTGGAATACTAGAATTTGCGCAACCTGAAAACTGAATTCTTGATAATCCATTGGTTTGTGAATTCGGTAAAAATGCAAATAAGTTCCCTCCTTCTCGAAATATTTTTGAAATTGAATGTGGATTATTTGTCCCGCCAATTTTTCCTAAAGATGTTGCAGAAGGTACTGTTGAAAGTGTACTAAAATTCAACCTCACTATATCAGCAGTATTATCATTTACTACAAAGCCCACTATTTGATTACAATAATTAAAAATAAAAATGTCTCTAGGTGTATTCATGGTGTTTCCTAAACTACCTAAATTCGTAGCAGTTGTCGGTGCATTTAATAGTGAATTGCCAAAATCAATTCTAGAGAGTGAACTATTGCCGTAGTTCGCTACAAATACTCTCCAAGTGCCATTATCATTTATTGGACAAATACCACTTGGCAAAAACATACCTCCCAATGACCCAAGGTTTATACCAGTAGGCGGATTATTAAAACTAGCTCCAAAACTAAATCTAGTTAATGAGTTATCTCGATAATTAACAGTAATTCCATACCAATTTGTACCCTCCTTAAATACATAAATATCAACAGGATAATTCAATCCGCCTATATTTCCCCAATTCGTAGCAATTGGATTATTGTTTGAAAGGTTTGCACCAAAATCAATTTTTAGTATTCTAGAAGCCACATTAATAACTGGATCTCCTCCAACAATAATAGCAAACCAACTACTACCCTCTTTTACAACTTGTATTCCCTGAGCACTCACCGGAATAACACCTCCAAAATTTCCAAGATTCGTGGCAACAGGAGTATTTAATAAACTATTTCCAAAATCAAGTTTAATGAGCCCGCCGGGGCTATTATTTACTAAAAAACCATAATAATTTCCATTTTCGTACGCATAATCAACAAATACTGGAATACCCAACATGTTACCAACATTACCAAATGAATTTGATAATGGTTTCGCATTAATATCAGCTGTACAAAAATTCCAATAATAACTAGTTGCATTAGTAGAACTATTAATGATATTAATAGGCGCATTCAAGCAAACAGTATCTGGCACATCAAATGATGCCACCACCTGAGCTTGTAGCTTAGAAACACATGAAAAACAAAACAAAAAAATAGTGAGTTTTGAAAGAAACTGCTTCATCAGATATTTAGATTTCAACCTTAATATAGTATTAAATTACAACTTACTCAAAAACAAATCCAACCCCTTCCTCTTTTCTTCTGTTAGTTCGTAACTAATATTTTGGGTAAAATAATACTTTAGATCATAGTGCGCATAATCAACTGTTTTCAACACTTCATCGATATGTTTTACCCCATAACCTGTTGCTCTATTAAATGCATCTATAAAAGCAGGCGCTAAAGGCTTGTTGGCTACCCAAGCTGCAAATACAAAAGGCAAGCCAGTATGGGCTTTCCAAGCATTTGCTAAATCATATATAAATTGTTTTTTCGGTCGCAATGCCAGCGCTCTGTCGCCAATAACTACGGCCGCTGTTTTACCCTTTATTTCGCTGATAAAGTCTATACCCGCATCTTTCCATTGAACGGGTTGTTTCCAATAATCCTTCACCAGTATTTTAGCCAAGTTAACTGATGTTCTACTTTGATAATCCAGTAAAATCGTATCGATTTCTTGCATCGGTACTTCACTAAAAATAGCCACTGAAGCAACTTCTCCTTCAGCCCCAATACAATAATCCGTAATAATATGAGATTCTGCTAATTGAGGTATAACGGCAATAGGCACCAGACCTAGATCTATTTCATCATTAACCAAAGAACGGGCTATTTTAACAGGGTAATCACTCACCAATTCAACATGTTTCATTAATCCCGATATACCCAAGCCATATAATAAAGGGAGGGTATTTAAATAACTAACCGCCCCAATGCGTATTCTCTTCTCCAATTGAGTTATTTTTGCGCAAAGAAACAATAATATTTGTCACCCTGATCCGTCCAGGCGGAGAAGGGCAAAACTCGTCCGCCTAGGCGGATCGCAACCCGAAACCCGTAACTAAAAATATGGAGCTTACTAACCTTACCGCTATTTCCCCCATCGATGGTCGCTATCGTAAGAAGTTACACCATTTAGATGATTATTTCTCTGAATTTGCACTGATTAAATACAGGGTTTTAGTAGAAATTGAATATTTTTTCTTTTTAGCAGATAAGCGATTTTTTAAACTACCTAGCAAGGCCCGTACACAACTTAAAGCGGTGCTCGATGGGTTTAGTTTAGATGATGCCAGGCAAATAAAGCAATTTGAAGCGGTAACCAACCACGACGTAAAAGCCGTTGAATATTTTTTGAAGGAACAAGCCGATAAAGCAGGTATTGGGGCTTTAAAAGAGTGGATTCATTTTGGCTTAACCTCACAAGACATTAATAATACAGCTATCCCACTTAGTTGGAAGCATGCTATGGAGCATGAATATCTTCCTGCCTTAATTAATTTACAAAATACCATTTACCAACTTGCCGCAAAATGGAAAGACGTACCCATGTTGGCGCGTACACACGGACAAGCAGCATCACCCACCCGTTTGGGCAAGGAGTTGATGGTTTTTGTAGAAAGAATAAACAACCAAATAGAACTATTCGGCAGTATCCCCTATGCAGCTAAATTCGGTGGTGCTACCGGCAATTTCAATGCCCATCATATCGCCTATCCCAAAAAGGATTGGGTAGCATTGGGTAATGCTTTTGTAGAAGATACTTTAGGACTTCAAAGAATGCAGTTTACTACCCAAATTGAACATTATGATGCATTAGCTGCACATTTCGACGTGCTTAAACGAATCAATAATATTTTAATTGATTTGAGCAGGGATATCTGGACTTACATCAGCATGGACTATTTCAAACAGCAAACTAAAAAAGGGGAAATAGGCTCATCTGCTATGCCGCATAAAGTAAATCCGATAGATTTTGAAAATGCAGAAGGTAATATAGGTGTAGCCAACAGTTTATTTGAGCATTTAAGCGCTAAACTACCTATTAGTAGGTTGCAGCGCGATCTTACCGACTCTACTGTACTCCGAAATATCGGCGTACCCGTTGCACATACCGTATTAGCCATCCAATCTATCCAAACCGGCTTGAGTAAGCTTATTCTCCACGAAGCGGCCATAAACAGAGATTTAGATAATAATTGGCCTGTTGTAGCAGAAGCCATTCAAACCATCCTTCGCAGAGAAAATTTTCCCAATCCATACGAAGCCTTAAAAGAACTTACAAGAGGCAAAGCAAAGATTGGTAAAGCCGAAATACAGGCTTTTATTCACCAACTACCCATTTCTGCAGCACTAAAAAAGGAGTTAAAAGCCATAAACCCTGGTAATTATACCGGTGTAAACCCCGATTTTTAAGGTTTGGTACTGTATTTGCCCTAAACCGTTGATTTATTATTTTTAAATATTATCTACATTCTGAACCGGCTGTTTACCATACTAAGAAGAACACTACTGATAGTTATAGCGCTATTATTACTGTTTTTCCTATTGTTACAAACAACATTTGTTCAGAACAAAATCGTTCGCTTTGCCACGCATAAAATCTCCAAAGAATTAGGTACTGAAGTAAGTATCAAACATATTAGTCTTGCTTTTTTTAATAAGCTCGATTTGGAAGGACTGATGATTCGAGATAAACAAAAAGATACCCTTGTATACGCTGGTCATGTTCGTGTGAATATCACCGATTGGTTTTTTTTGAAGAAAGAAGCTGAATTAAAATATATTGGACTAGAAGATGCTACAATTAAACTCCAACGTAAAGATTCTATTTGGAACTATCAATTCATTGCAGATTACTTTGCTTCTCCCTCTACCAAAAAACAAAAAAAGAAAAGTGGTGGTATTCATCTCAACCTCAAGAAAGTAGATTTAAAAAATATTCATTTCCTGCAAAACGATTTATGGGTTGGCTCGGTAAATGATATTAAAATAGGCACACTTAGTATTGATGCGGATAAAATTGATCTGAACAATAATCAATTCACAATCAACACACTCACGCTCACAAAGCCAGATATTTTAATGCTGGATTTACCAGGCTTAAGGAAATATATCCCACCAAAAAAGAAAAAAACACCGAAAGATACCAGCCTTTATTTTAATCAAGGCTTACTGGATATAACAGCCAAAAAAATACACATTATTAATGGCAAATTTTATATAGAGGGGAATACGAAAAAAGCAGACCAAGGCTTTGATGGCTCACATATAGAACTATCTCAGCTTAATGCCAATTTCGATAACCTTCGTTTTCTAAAAGACACCCTTCGCGCCAATATCAATATTACCGTAAAAGATAGAAGTGGATTAGGTATTAAAAAATTAAAAACCCGATTTAAACTTACGCCTCAAATAATGGAGCTGGCAGATCTTGATTTGCAAACGAATAAAAGCAGATTAGGGAATTATTATGCCATGAAGTACACCGACTTTAAAAACGACTTTAATGATTATATCAATAAAGTGGTAATGGTGGCCAAGTTTAATAATGCAAGAGTACATAGCGACGATATCGCTTTTTTTACCAGTGAATTAAAAAACTGGAAAAGAGAGGCACTTCTTTCCGGAAACTTTAAAGGAACAGTAGCCGATTTCAAAATTACCGGCTTAAACGCAAAAGTTGGTGCCACCACTTCTGCAACTGGTATATTAACCATGAAAGGCCTGCCTGATATTGATAAAACAAATATTGGTTTTAACAGTGGCACCCTTTCTACTACCATCTATGATTTGGGTATTTTCCTACCTTCATTACGAAAAGTAACACAGCCTGATTTAAAGGCTTTAGGTAATATTTTATACCGGGGTAGTTTCAATGGAAGCATTAATGATTTCAATACAAATGGAACGGTATCAACCAAATTGGGCGGCTTAAAAGCAAATCTTACTATGCGCTTTCCGCGCAATGCTGAGCCTATTTATAGTGGCACATTAGAAACAAATCGATTTAATATCGGTAAATTTTTATCGGTACCAACGATGGGGATGATTGATTTTAAAGGAAAAGTTATTGGAAGCAGTTTCGATTTTGCAAAACTTAGAACAAAAATTGAAGGAGATGTAGCATCGATAGAGTATAATAATTATACATATACCAATATAGAAGCCAATGGTACTATTCAAAAAAGATATTTCAATGGATCTTTAGAAGTGAGCGATCCTAACTTAGGATTTACGAGTGATGTGGAGGTAGACTTTACAAAAGAACAACCTTTATTCAATATTGTAGGCGACTTATCAAAAGCTAATCTTCGTACGCTTAATTTTTTGACCGACTCCATTCAGCTTGCCGGATTAATTGATGTGAACTTTACAGGTAAAGACATTGATAATTTTATTGGTTCTGCAAAATTCCTCAATGCGGTTATTAGTAATCCAAGCACTAAACTACGTTTTGATTCATTAAATTTAAACTCTACTATTCGCAACAATATTAAGTTCTTACATATTGGCAGCAACGATTTTAATGCAAGTTTAACAGGCAAATTTAATATCAACAGTTTGCCCGCTAGCTTCGAAGCTTTTTTACACAATTATTACCCTGCGTATATAAAGCGGCCCGCTAAAACACCCGAAAATCAACAGTTCCAATTCGAAGTAAACACCGGCTATATAGAGCCCTATATTAAATTATTTACAAAAAGATTTTCTGGATTCAATGATATGTCGATTCGCGGCATTATCGACACAAAAAATAATGCGTTGGTTTTAGATGCGAATGCACCATATACAAAATTTGATAACTACACTTTTACAGGCATTAGTTTACAAGGTGCCGGAAATCTTGACTCCCTAAAAATAATTTCACAAATTCAAAATATCGAATTAGGCGACAGTACAAAATTCCCAAGTACTACTATCAATCTTAGCTCTAGAAAAGATCATTCTGTTGTACAAATCAAAACCAGTGCCTCTAACACATTAAATGAAGCGCTTTTATATGCAGATGTTTATACGTTAGAAGATGGCGCCAGAATACAATTCCGGCCATCTTCATTTGTTTTGAATGAAAAAGAATGGAATATAGAAAAGAAAGGGGAAATTATTATTCGAAAAAATTTATTACGTGCCCAAGATGTTAAGTTTACTCAAGGCTTTCAGGAAATATCCATTGAAACAGAAGAAGAAGATGGCGGAAATACAAATAATTTAGTAGTCCGACTAAAAGATGTTATTATAGGAGATATCACTTCTCTAATTTTGAAAAAAGAACGATTAGAAGGCGTTGCCTCCGGTACAATTCGATTATATAATTTCTTCGGTGATTTTAGTGCGGATGCCGACTTAAAAGCAGAACAATTTAGACTTGATAAAGACTCGATTGGTTTAGTAAATATCAAAGCTGGCTATAATAGCAAAACGGGTAAAATTCCTTTTAGTATAGAATCTCCAAATGAAGGCTATAATTTCACTACAAAAGGATCATACAATATAAAAGATTCAACGGGCAATGCATTTACTGCTGATATCAATTTAAAGAAATCACAGATATCTATACTAGATCGTTTTTTATCTGATTTATTTACAGATATTAAAGGTGAAGCAACCGGTAATCTTTCTATCCATGGAGATATTAATGCTCCCGCGCTTAAAGGAGATATCAAATTGATTAACGCTGGCATGAAAGTGAATTATACACAAGTATATTATACAATCGATTCAGCCGTTATAAAATTTGAAGAGGATGGTATTAATTTGGGCAAATTCAACATCAAAGATCTTTATGGTAATATAGGAACTGTACAAGGAAAACTATATGAAAAGGGCTTTAAAAACATGGCTTTTGATTTCGATTTAAGTACCGATAAACTCTTACTGATTGATACTAAGGCAAAAGACAATGCGCAATTTTATGGAAAAGCAATAGGCAAAGCAAATTTGAGTTTTAAGGGGCCAGAAACTGGTTGTAAAATGACGATAGTGGCTGAAGCAAATGATAGTGCTCATATTTATATTCCTAATAGCGATAGTAAAGAAAATGCTGTAGCCGATTTTATTGTTTTTAAACAATACGGCACAGAAATGGAAGCTATAGGATCAAAATCTAACTTTAATTTGTCGGTTGACCTAGATATTACTGCCAATAATAAAGTGCTCATTGATGTTATTTTAGATGAATTAACTGGCGATGTGATCAAAGCTACTGGCAATGGTCGTTTACGTATTACCGCAGGAACAACAGATCCACTCACCATTAAGGGTAGATATAATATAGAAAAAGGTAGCTATGATTTCAATTTTCAATCTATTCTTAAAAAGCCATTTGAACTACTACCGAATGCTGGCAATTATATAGAATGGAATGGTGATCCGTTTAAAGCAGAATTACATATTGATGCTCAATACACCGCCGAACGTGTTTCCTTATCTGATTTAGTAGGTAATAATGTTTTCAGTGGCAGTGTAAAAGGTTATAGAGGAGATGTATTTGTAGTTGCTGTACTAAGAAATCAATTGAATAAACCAAGCATCAAATTCCGTATCGATTTCCCACAAGGAAGCCCTATCAAAAACGATAATGAGTTTACAGCTTTTTTAAATCGAATCGAAAGGGATGAAAATGAAATGTTAAAGCAAGTATCATTTTTAATAGTGTTTAACTCTTTTGCGCCCATTGGCGGACAATCAGCTGCCGGTACGAATAATGGCCCCAACCCCTACTCATTAGAAACACTAGGATTAAATACACTGTCGGGTGCTTTAGCCAGCGGCATTAATCGAATGATATCTGGATTACTTTATAAGGTATTTAAAGACCCCAGTTTGAAATTCGATTTGGGCGCGTCGCTTTATAGTAGTTCAAGTATTTTTGGATCAGATGGTAGTAGTTTACAAGCGTCTAGTAATAGACTCGATAGATCCCGAATAAATTTTAAAGTTGGTAAGTCTTTTTTAAAGAATAATGTAATTGTTACTTTCGGTGGCGATTTAGATTTTAATTTAGGTGCTAGCTCCTCTGTACAAAATGGCAATTTCCAATGGTTGCCCGATTTAACTATTGAAATTATTCTTACCCAGGATCGTAAGCTACGCGCAATTATTTTCAATAAAAATAACTTAGATATCAATGGCGCCAATTTTGGTCGCCTTAACCGCCAAGGTGTAAGTATCTCCTATCGCAAAGATTATGAGCGGCTATTTGGAACCAAAGAAAAAGAATTGTTGGTTGATATACCAAAGAATTAAATAAGATAGAACCTTTATATCAATGTCTATTTTTTTCTTCTACAAATTCTAGAATATCTGCAGGCTGACAATCAAGCGCTTTACAAATTGCTTCTAAAGTGCTAAATCGTATGGCTTTTGCTTTTCCTGTTTTTAATATAGACAGATTAGAAAGCGTTAAATCTACTTTTTCAGACAACTCATTCAGCGACATTTTTCGCTTAGCCATCATTACATCTAAGTTTACAACGATTGGCATAGCTTATACAGTTAAATCGTTTTCGTTTTGAAGCTCAACCCCACGCTTAAAAATTTGGGCAATAACATAAACGACTGCTGCCATTAAAATGAAAGCATCACTATCTCCCCAAAACTGACCTAGCTTATCAATTTCAAAACCTTGTTTTATCATACTCTTAGCTGTTTCTTTAGCAAGATGACTTAAAATACCGATTGATAAAGTATAATAGCTGATTTGAAGAATTTTATCAGCGGTATAACTGTTAAACGGTTTTGATAAATTTAATTTTAAAAGGAGTTGTATCAAGCAGTAGAATAGCGTTGCTTTTAAAACAGAGATAAAGATGGCATAACTATACATACCATAAAAAACCCATTTACTTTTCGCATACATCTGTGTTAAATCTAATTTTTGATAGAGGTTACCAACCATCTCAGGTTTAAATACGCTGAAAACGAAGTTTACAATTAGCCCTCCAGCCTCAATAGATAAGCCCACAAAAATAAGCCATGCTATTACGTGTAAGAACCAAAATATGAATTTGTTTACTTTTAACATACGGGATAAATTTTAACTTGAAAACACAAATATAGATAAATATTTATTGATAAACAATAAATTTATACTAATATTCAAAAAAATATAGTAACTACTATTTTTCGTAGGAAACTGCTGCCTACGCTCTTTTCCACCTATTCACTTAAACACTTTAGAAACTTACCAACTGATAATTCGTACTTCTCCCACCTTTACTTTCTTGTTGCAAAATACCTTTTTCAATTAAATCTTTAATATCGCGCAAAGCTGTATCTGGAGAACACTTAGTCATTTTCGCCCATTTGGATGACTGTAATTTTCCTTCTAGCCCATCAAATAATTTATTTATCATAAATCGCTGACGTTCGTTAAAAAGGATATTCTCGTGTAGCTTCCAAAATTCAGTTTTATCTAGTATCTTTTGCAAAGAAACTTCTGTAGTAAGTAATGCATTCTTTAAGCAATGTAGAAACCAATCTAGCCAAGCGGTAATATTACCATCGCTATGCTGCACTTTCTGAAGTATTGCATAATACTGTTTGCGTTCCACAAGTATTTGACTCGACATACTATAGTATCTTTCTGAACTATTATCCGACCTAGCTAATAATAAATCAGAAATAGCACGAGCGATCCTTCCGTTACCATCATCAAATGGATGAATTATAATAAACCAAAGATGGGCGATAGCTGCTTTAATTACCGGATCAATAGATAATCTACTATTAAACCAGTTTAGAAAAGCATTCATTTCTTCCTTCACCACTTTAGCAGCAATTGCTTCATAATGCAATTTCTCTTTTCCCATAGCACCTGAAACAATTTGCATTTCCCCAGTTCGGTAACGCCCTACTTCAATTTTATGCATTCCACTATACGCAGTAGGGAATAGCGCCGCATGCCAACTATACAAACGCTTTTGTGTTAATTTTTGTTGATAATGTTGTGTAGCATCCAGCATCATTTCTACAATGCCTTCAACATTTCTATTACTAAACACCAATCCGCCTATATTAATTCCCAATTTTCTAGCAATAGAGGATCTTACTTGCTGATAATCTAGCTTCTCTCCTTCTATAGCAGATGATTTAACAACATCCTGAGTTAAGGTAGCAAGTGCAGCTTCTTCCTTAGTGGCAAAACCAAGGCTATTCATAAGTACACTTATCCTTCCTTGTAAATGCCTCACTTCCCCAAATATGCTACTTATAGAAGCATCCTCCCAAGTAAAATGAGGCCAAGTTTTATATTGATAGATGTATTTAGGCACTTTTAAAACCAATTATGCGGTAAATATAGCAATTATTCTCCGCAAAAATGCGGAGAATAGAGTAATTAATCGCCGCAAAAGGTCAGGTAAAATTCGGAAGTCCCCTCCGAAATACATCCTTATTACTATTATCCTCAAAAAATTGAACCTGCTGTTCATGCAAAATTATTGCATATCGACCTCTACTTGAACTGTTATCTATTTTACTAAAATATTTTCCTTCCTCAAAAAAAGAAAACTCAAAGGATTTAAGCATGTTTATAACTTTATCTATAAAGCTGCTATCAATATCCCTAATTTGGTAATACTTACTAACCTTTCAAGTTCCTACAATATCTATTAACATTTATCTTACCCCTTTCACCTTTCACCTTTCACCTTTCACCTTTTACCTTTTACCTCTCACCCTATACACATAAAACCACCGCACTACTACCCCACTTCTTATTTGTGGAATAACAACCGGCTGATCTATTGTAGCAAAACTTTTACCATAAACTTCTTTTACATTTATTGGTAAATTAGAAGGTACTATTAAATAGGCATCTGCATTGGATGCTAATGTAGGCCTATCTTTATTCAACCAAACAAATTGATGCAAATCGGTTAACTCCCCAATACCTATTAAATGCATACTTAGAGGCCTTGCTACATAAAATTCTAAATGCCCTCCAGGAAACCATTTATCAACTACCAATGGTGCATCGGCAGTCATAATCTTTTCTGCTATGTCTTTTTGCCGCAATGAATCAAATGATTTTGAAAAATTATGCCACCCACTTAAATCTAAAGTTGGACAATACTCGCCAAAATTTTCTTTATCCTGACTCCCAAAATTTCGTGGAGCAAATTGTACAATAGCGGTAGCGCTTATTAGCATGATAATAATAAATGAAAAAGCAATCCCAATACTTATCGGTACAACTCGTTTAGAATTTTTATCGAGCCATAATGCAGCTAGAAAAAATAAAGGAATAAATGCTGGTCCACTCCAATGTGGCAAGGTTGGATTACGAAGCGCTACGCCCCAAAACACCAACAACATAGGAATACTCATGCTGTATATCCATACCTTAATCCTGCTCTGTCTGAATCTTATTCTTCCCGTAAAAAAACTAACCAATGTAATTGCTATCAACACATATACAATAGGATTTTGGTAAGCAAATTCGCCTAATAATTCTCTTCCAAAAGATTCAATATCAATACCACTATGGGTTATACGATTCGAATGAAACCTATACGTAATAAAATTATTTTGGATATTCCAATATAAAATAGGAATCAAACACAACAAACTTATAATACCCGAAATATACAATCGTGGGTTTTGCAACCAATCTCTGCGCTTAAACAGAATAAATAGTCCAAAGCCTATCCATAAAAAAAGTCCATGTACTTTACATAACGCAGCTAATCCAATTAATATCCCGAGTATTAGCCAACTACTCCAGCTGTTTACTTCATTCTGCTTCTGTATCAAATGTACCATCACATATAAAGCACCTGTATAAAAAGGCATTTGTGGGGTATCGGGCAAAATAAAAAATCCAGCAATAAATGTGGTATAGATAGAGGCAGTATATAATAATGCTGCATACCAGCCTACCCTATCTGAACTGATTAATTTACCCGTTTTAAAAATAAACCAGGTACTTATTGCTGCACATAACACGCTACCTAAGCGAATTGATAATTCCGAGACCCAATTTAAATTAAGTGTAGTTAGCCTGATCAATAAGCCCACCATCGGCGGATGATCAAAATAATTCCAATCGGGGCGGATGGCATAAGTCCAGTAATA
The DNA here is from genome assembly GCA_039796395.1 of Bacteroidota bacterium. Classification (GTDB taxonomy): domain Bacteria; phylum Bacteroidota; class Bacteroidia; order Chitinophagales; family Chitinophagaceae; genus Sediminibacterium. The sequence continues at coordinate 2,012 of JBDKJW010000026.1, read as the reverse complement.
TACTTCATCATTACCTAACTCAAGGAATGGAGCAATTGATAGTTTGATAGCTGCCGCAATCAATATCAATATAATTGTATACCCTCTATATGATTTTGTTAAAACCATCACAATTCAAAGTTAATACATTAATCTTAGGCAACTCCCTGTAAGGTTTATATCTCTCACTCGTACAACCCAAAAAAGAGAAATGAAAAAAATACTGTTTCTAGGAATTTTAGTACTAACGTTTAATACGCTATTAGCACAAAAAAAGAATACTAGCAGAAATTTTGACTTTGCTTTTGGAATCGGCAATAATCAGCAATTATTTGCAGGATCGTTCGTACATAACTGGGGGGTGGGAAAGAAGAAAAAACTAGACTTTGGCATCGGTATTCGAATGACCAATTCTTTTGCTACCGATAAATATTATACCACTGCGAAAGCCAAATTAACAAGTGGTAAAACAGGCCCGGGTGTTTTATTTGCAGAAGATATTCCAACTAATATCGACAGTTTTTTTGTTGGTAAAACACAGATTAACGCCATTAAATAGTTTAGTAACTGCTAAACCAACTGGTTTTAACCTATTACTTATTAGTGATAACGATTTAGGAAGTTTAAATAGTGAGTTATTCATTCGATATAAAATAAATAACAAGTGGAGTATACGGGGAGGCACATCTTTCCTTTTCAATGAATATAAAACAAATACTAAAGTGCAGGTACAGAATGGTATTGAAAACGATCGCTTCCGGTACAAATCATTATATGGTTTAGTTGCCCTTTCCTATCATTTTTAAATGCCAGTATTACGCAATTCCAACTGGTAAAGAACCTTCCGACTATAAATATGTTTTAATTTGGTGCCAGCGCTTTAGTGTATTATTTGGTAGTGCCGAACTTAAATAGGTATATGAAAATTGTTTTTAGTTTATTGATTAATTTGATTTTGTTTCAATCACTTACTGCCCAACAGTTACAATTGAAGGATGCAGAAAGTGAAATCAGTTTTACTATTAGTAATTTTGGCATAGCAGCCAAGGGAACATTAAAAGGGTTAACGGGTTCCATTAGTTGGATGCCACAACAACCCGCACAAAGTAATATAGAAGCATCGGTACAAACAGCTACCATTAATACTGGTATTACCGCAAGGGATAACCACTTAAAAAAAGCTAGTTATTTTGATATAGCAACCTACTCAACTATATCCATTATAAGTACAACAATTAAATTAGAAAAGAATAATTATAGTTTTGAAGGAACAGTTACAATTAAAGGTAAAGCACAAAAAATCAGTTTCCCCTTTACTGTTCAAAAAACAGATAAAGGGTTTTTATTCGAAGGGAGTTTTGAAATCAATCGACGCGATTTTAATATAGGTGGAAATAGTTTATCCCTTGCTGATAAAGTGAGGGTTAACCTGAAGGTAGTGGGTAGTGGATAGTGAGTAGTGGTTAGTAGTTGCATGAATCCATAACTTTTATATCTTAGGGGAATGAAAATTGCAATTATTAATGGGCCAAATCTCAACCTTTTAGGCAAGCGTGAAACTGATATATATGGAAACGAATCTTTTGATCAGTTTTTTAAAAAATTACAAGCAAAATTTCCTGAAGCCGAGCTAGTATATTTTCAATCGAATATAGAAGGCGAGTTAGTAAATGCAATACAAGATTATGGATTTTTAGTAGATGGGATTGTTTTAAACCCAGCTGCCTATACACATACTTCTGTGGCTATTGGAGATGCTGTTGCCGCTGTAAAAGCTCCCGTTATAGAAGTACATATTAGTAATGTACACGCCCGAGAAGATTTCAGAAAATTCTCACATGTAAGCGCTAAATGTGCTGGAAGTATTTTTGGTTTAGGGTTGAAGGGCTACGAACTCGCCATAGATTGGTTACTCACTACGGTCTACCGTCTACCGTCTACCGGCTAAGCTCTTTCACAAAATCATCAAACAAATACCGGCTATCGTGTGGGCCAGGTGTACTCTCTGGGTGATATTGTACACTAAATGCAGG
>JBDKJW010000025.1:0-34900 GCA_039796395.1 Bacteroidota bacterium | reverse complement strand
GCGAAGCTGAGTGATGATGGGAAATTTTATATTCTAAACGGACAAAAATGCTGGATCACCAATGGTGGTTTTGCAGATGTATATACTGTATTCGCTAAAATAGATGGTGATAAATTCACTGGCTTTATAGTAGAACGTGGTACAGAAGGTTTTACACAAGGGCCAGAAGAACATAAAATGGGTATTAAAGGATCTTCTACCGTACAATTGTATTTCCAAGATTGTAAAGTACCTGTTGAAAATGTATTGGGTGATATTGGCAAGGGACATATTATCGCTTTCAATATCCTCAATATTGGTCGATTGAAATTATGCGCTGCTACATTAGGTGGTGCAAAAAAAGCAGCAGACATCTCTATTCAGTACGCAAAAACTAGAGAACAATTTAAAATTTCCATTTCCAAGTTTGGTGCTATCAAACATAAATTAGCCGAAATGGCTATTCGTATGTGGGTATGCGAATCTGCATTATACCGTTCTGCAAAATGGATTGATGATAAAGAACACGAATTACAAGCAAGTGGAAAGGAATTCGCAGAAGCGTTATTAGGCGCTGCTGAAGAATATGCTATTGAGTGCGCTATCTTAAAAGTATACGGTAGTGAAGTGTTAGATTTTGTGGTAGATGAAGGCGTACAAGTACATGGTGGTAACGGTTTTAGCGATGAGTACATGATTTCTAAAGCATACCGCGATAGCAGGATCAATCGAATTTATGAAGGCACAAACGAAATCAATCGCTTATTAACCGTTGATATGGTATTGAAGCGTGCTATGAAGGGTAAGCTCGATTTAATGGGCCCAGCTATGGCAGTTCAAAAAGAATTAATGAGTATCCCTGATTTTGGTGGAGAAGACGAAGGAGATTTTGCAAAAGAAAGAAAGGCAATAGCCAACTTCAAAAAAGCTATTTTAATGGTAGCCGGCGCAGCCGTACAAAAACTTATGATGCAACTTGATAAAGAACAAGAAATACTGATGAATATAGCAGATATGGCTATTGAAGTATTTCATGCAGAGAGTGCATTATTACGTGTAATGAAGTTAGCCAATTCAAAAGGAGCAACTGCCGTTAGTTTACAAACAGATATGATGCGTACTTATTTGTATGATGCAGCAGATCGCATTAATAAAGCAGGTAAAGATGCATTGAATAGCTTTGCTGATGGCGATGAATTACGTATGATGCATATTGGTTTAAAACGTTTTACAAAAGTTGAACCATTTAATACCAAAGATGCGCGTAGAAGAATCGCCGATCAACTGATCGCCGATAATGGATATAAATTTTAATTCGAACGCTATAACATGTTAACCCTCCCTGCTATGCAGGGAGGGTTTTTTATTATCTTCATAGCATGAAACTAGTTATCCTCCTATTAGCAACAAGCTTTAATATCTGCGCCAACGCACAACCTTCTAACCCAATATTTTTAAGAAGCAGTGGCAAACTACCAGCATTGGCTTTTAGTTTGGGAGAAGATAGATTGGGCGCTGCTAAAATGGGGTATATAGATACCAATATTTTGTTGCGTATAGTAGACTCAACCAAAGATCAATACAAAGTACAATTATCAAAATACCGTACGGCCTACTTAGATAAATCATTTACAAAACCAGATTCCACTATTAGCGCTAAAAAACAATTTTACCTCAGTAATTCCTTTATTGCAAAAGGCGATTCCTTATTCGATTTTGTTAATATTAGTTTGGAAGAGAAATTACCCTATCGGGCTTGGATGGAATTAAATCCTTCTCGCATTATCATTGAAATTTTTGGCGTACAAACTAATACCAATTGGGTTACACAATTACGCTCTTTACAAGAAGTTAAAAATATATACTATAATCAAACGGAAGAAGATGTAATGCAAGTTACTATTGAACTCAATCACAATCAGTTTTGGGGATATAGTTTAGGGTATAAAGGGAAAGCTTTAAGCTTAAAGGTAAAAAGACAACCATCATCATTAGATATTCGAAAAATGAAAATTGCGATTGATGCTGGCCATGGTGGAACGAATACCGGTGCAGGTGGCATAAAATTAAACCTATCAGAAAAAGAATACACATTACTATTTGCCAAAGCTTTACAGAAATCACTTAAAAAACTGGGTGTAAAGCAAATCGTAATGACGCGCAATAACGATACAACATTCGATAATAAAGATCGTATTCTTTGGCTGCAAGAACAGAACCCCGATTTCTTAATTAGCTTACACCTCAACTCAAGTGCAAAAGCAGAAATAAATGGCGTAAGTACTTATTATAAGCATATTGGCTACAGGCCGCTTACACAAAAAATATTAGCAAGAATGTTGGAGCTGAAGCTCACTGAATTCGGCAATATTGGTCATTTTAATTTTGCCCTTAATTCGCCTACCGATTTTCCGAACTGCTTAGTAGAAATTGCTTTTTTAAGTAATGAAGAAGATGAAAAAAGAATCGCTAAACCCATTTTTCATACACAGGTAGCGCAAAAAATTCAATTGGGTATCATGGATTGGCTAAAATCATTATCGCCTAACCTCAACACGGGTACCTACCGGAAGTAAATCAAATAACTCTTTGATATACATGTTCTTGGTACTTACACAACCTTCCGTCCAGTTACGATATTGATCTATTGCAAAATCTTCATTCGGCCAAGTACCGTGTATACCAATTTCTCCACCGATTTTAGCCCCATTGGGTATTTTGCCTTCCGCCTTTCTTTGGTTAAACTTAGCTACACTCTCTTGATTTGGGTAATCTATACTCATAAAGTATCCCCATTTAGGATGTTTTCTTTTAGCGGTAATATGAAAAGTACCTTCTGGTGTTTTACGATCGCCCTGCATCATTTTATCCCCTAAATCATTACTGCCAAATACAACTGGGTATGTAGCCATCCATTCTCCATCTGCATCATATATTTTCAATACATATTCACTCTTTATTACATATACAGAATAACTGTCTTTATCGGCTTTTGCCAAAGCGCGCTTTGGCTTTCTAAATGAAGTGAATAGCGCTACAATTGCTACAAGAAATATAGAATAGCGGAGGGTAGTCATAATCTTAATACACTAAAATTAAAACGAATTCTCATTATAAAGATTGTAGCAGCTGTTAATTTTTAATCCATTAACAAAAGCCCCGTACGCCTAGGCGCACAGGGCGCACGAACATGAGAAAAATCGCTTATTACCAGTTGCTAAATCGAATACCTACTGCATAAGGGAACTGCTCTAACCTTGTACCATCTCTATGCAATGCATTGAGGCTATAAGTACCATATAATCTTACCGGACCAATGCCAAGCTCAGCAATGGCAGCTAAGCGCCAAGGGTTTAAATCGAAGTCGCCATTTAATTTTTGTTTACCCCGCTCTCCACTAATTTGTTTATTTCTACTTCCTACTAAATACCCTGCACTTACACCACCGCTAAAACTAAAGCCGTTTCGTTTATCGGGTGTTGTATTAATATTCACCATTAAAGGCACTGTTAAATAAGCAGCATACAACTTGTTTTTGCTAAAGCTTATAGAATCATTGTGTACAAACGGTGCTGGATCTTTTCTAAAACTCAAGCGGGTATCATACCTGAAATTATACATTTCTAATCCTAATCCATATTTTAAGTTCACCACATGCTTCGTAACATTCAGCTTCTGCATGAATAACCAAATATTTACATTACTTGTTTTACCGGTATTTAGGCGAAAACTGTTTTGATTAACAGCGCCATCTGCCGGTCGAAATGTTTTGAAATAGGAACCAGATTGGGCAAAACCATAATTGGTATTATCGCGCATATTAGCAAACCCTAAATCAAAAATCCACCAATTGGTACTGATATTTCTTTTTTTAGCTGGCCTACGTACAATACTTACAACTGTATTCATATCATTTTTTCGCTTCCCAGATGTATTTACATCATATCCACCATCATTGGGCTTATTTTTTTTGATGATAATGAAATTACCAACTCTAACGGTGTCTGTTTTGTTTGCTGAACTATCTGTTTGGGCAAATCCTTGCTGTGCAATAACCAGTACTGCGATTGTGCTGAGTAACCTTTTCATGTTATTATTTTTTATTTTAACCGTTGGGGAGAAGTATCGGTTTTATCTTCTTCCTGTTTAGCTTTCGACTTGAAAATACTTCCTGCTTTTCTAAAGAAACCACGAAGTTTATCTTTATTTATTTCAATAGCGCCAACATATAGGCTCTTATTATTATCATCAGTATCAATTTCTTTATACGCTACTTTTTCCATTACACGTTGCGGTTCTTCATCTTGTGGCTCTACCTCAACTTTAGCCGTAGATGTTTCAACCTGCTTTTCAGCTATGGGTAAAGCGGTTGTAGGTAAAGGAACTAATGTTCCCCCATTCTCTTCTACTTTATTTTTATCAACAGCCACTTGTGCTAACTCCTGTTGTTGCAGTGCATTCATTCCATCGCTCTTTACTAGTTCTTCCTGCTTATTAGTAGTTGCATTGGTAGAACGTACCGAGTTATTTTCTGTTACAATAACTTGATTATTTTTTTTAGGGCTAATTAAACTAGGCTGATTGTTCTTGACAATACTTGCCTTATTCATCGTAAGATTATCGGTACTTGCAATTGGATTATCTGTATCAATATTACTACTACGGGTAACAAACCAAACAGAAAAAATAACAGCTAGTAAGGCGGCGGCTATACTCCATTCACGCAGATAGGGAATAAATATAACGCGTTTAGATTCTTTACGATATAGCTGTTCTTTATTGTCAAAAACAATTGTTTCAAGCGGCAATACCGTTTGCTGCATGAACAAAAATTCTTCTTGTAAACTAGGATGTTGTAGTACAAATAGTTCTACAGCAGCTATTTCTTTTTGTGAAAGTTCTTTATCTATATATGCACAAAACCACTCTTCATAATTTTCTAAAGAAATTGAAGCATCCGATTTTTTAATCAACTGCTGTTTATTAGGAAAAAATACAAATTCATCAACGGGGAGTTTAGTTGCATATAATGCTTCTAATTCAACGGCCAAATCTGGGTTGGCATCAACAAACATCATCACTTCTTCCTGCGCGTGAGTACTCAGCTCACCATCTACCAGCAGCAAAAAAAATGATTCGTAATTATGTCTGTTAATATTCATTGTTTATTATCGTACGTTTTCTGGACTAACTAAATAATTCTTAAGTATTATTCTAGCTCTATGTAAGTATACTTTTACCTGACTTTCATTTAAATCCATTATTTGCCCAATCTCTTCATAGCTATACCCCTCATAATCTTTCAACATTACCAAACTTTTTTGTGTTTCATTCAAGGTATTTAGGGCATCCATCAATGTTTTTCTAAGTGTACCATGTTGCTGATGCGTAACTCCCTGCTGCTCATCAAAACTATCTGCCAATTTTACCCGCTTATGCTTACGGATATGGTCGATCATTTGATTATATCCTACTGTAAATAGATACGACTTACTCTTAGCTGTTTCAACCTGATCTCTATTCCGCCATAGTTTTTCGAAGGCAGTTTGTACAATATCCCGTGCATCTTCTTCATGTCGAAGATTCTTTACGATGAACCTAAATAAGCCATCGGCTTGCTCGTTTACACATATATTGTATTCCCGTTCGTTCATAAGCTGTTCCCCTATTATACGATTGAGCAGGCAGTTTGTTACAGCGAAATTAAAATTTTTGGAGAAAATTAGTACCCAGCCACTTTTACAACATAATATAGGATTCCGCCCACAAGCACACATAATGCCAAAGAGCCATAAAAATACCATCCCCCTTTTTGGGTAACCATCGCCTGTTTCTCTTCTTCCATATTCATAAACTCATGAATAATCCGGAGAAAAGTAGTTCTTCCTCCATAAGCTGCAAATGCTATTAAATAAATGAAAGCAAGTAAAATAATAATACCAATTCTGCCAGCCAATTCCCAATAATGAATTTCAAATAATAGATCGTAAACATCATTCTTACGATTGGTAAGTAAAAAATACAGTATACCAATACCTGCAACAGTAAGCATATTGGCAATCCAACAAACACCAATCATGTGCACACCATTGGTTTTAACCTGTGGCTGCCTTTTCGCACGGATAACCGTGTAATCGTGACAAATTACTGACTTAAAAACGTTCATATTCAACAGAAAAAGGAATTTTTTAGCTGAATATTGGATAGGCTAAGTTAATATTTTATTATTTGTTCTTCAATACTTTCTGGAATTTCTCGCCATTCATACTGTTGATTTCTTAATTGAGGTTTAAAACCAGCTTCTTTTATGGCCTCTTGCATGGTTTTATATGTAAATCTATGTGGTGCACCAGCCGCACTCACTACATTCTCCTCAATCATAATACTACCGAAATCGTTTGCACCTGCTTGTAGGCAAATTTGTGCTGTTTGCTTACCCACCGTAAGCCAACTAGCTTGTATATTTTTGATATTGGGGAGCATAATCCTACTCATCGCAATCATTCGAATATATTCATCCGGGGTGGTAAGATTATGAACCCCTCTAATACGTGTAAGCAAGGTATCTACATCTTGGAAGGTCCAGGGAATAAAAGCTAAAAAGCCTTTAGCATCCGCTGGTTTTTTAGCCTGAATATCTCGGATGCGTACCAAATGAATAAAGCGTTCTTCTATTGTTTCAACATGACCAAACATCATGGTTGCACTGGTGGTGATATTCAGTTTATGTGCTTGATGCATAATCTCAAGCCATTCATCTGCCCCACATTTGCCTTTTGAAATCAGCCGGCGCACCCTATCTACTAATATTTCTGCTCCCGCACCTGGTAATGAGTCTAAACCCGCTTCCTGTAAAGCTTTTAACACTTCATGGTGTGTTAGTTTACTCAGTTTTGTAATATGGGCAACTTCGGGCGGACCTAAAGCATGAAGTTTAATAGTAGGGTATTCTTGTTTTAATTGTCGGAATAAATTTGTGTAGAAATCGAGCCCTAATTCGGGATGATGGCCTCCCTGTAATAAAAGTTGGTCTCCACCAAATCGTACAGTTTCTTCAATTTTTTTTCTATAAACGGCCATCTCAGTGATATATGCCTCTGCATGCCCAGGTATTCGATAAAAGTTACAGAATTTACAATTGGCAATACAAACATTTGTAGTATTAACATTTCTATCAATTTGCCAAGTTACTTTACCATGAGGCACCTGAATTTTTCTCAATTCATTCGCTATATGCATTAAATCGCTTAGTGGGGCATGCGCAAACAAATACATTCCTTCTTCTACCGATAAAAATTCAAAATTCAGTGCTTTTTTATAAAGTGTAGCAATTTCCATTACGTTCATCAATTATGTATGTTGATAACAAAGGTACAGTACGAATGGTTTGCAATGCAACCTAATTAGGCATTATCTTGTCATTGTTTTAAATGATTGCTCATGCGGAAAAGATGGCTCTTTATCTTATTTTTTGGTTTGCGTATGGCTATGGCTCAGGAAGAGTTTGTACTTCCAGAATCAAAAAAAATTACCAGTTTTCCATTCACCCAATTAAGTGGGGGTATCATCATTTTAAAAGCCCGGCTCGATCAGTTTTCTGATTCGCTCAATTTTGTGTTAGATACAGGCAGCGGTGGTATTTCATTGGATTCTTTAACCGCCAATAAACTGGGCCTTTCCATTTCAAAAAGTGAAAAAACAATTCGGGGTATCGCAGGCATTCGCAATGTAGATTTTACTTATGATCATAGTTTGGATTTTCCGGGTTTACAGGTACCGCACTTAGATTTTCACATCAATGATTATGAACTGCTTACCAGTGTATACGGACAAAAAATTGATGGTATCATAGGTTATAGTTTTTTTCGTCGATTTATAGTACGAATAGATTATGATGAAAAAGAAATAGAAGTGTATTCACCAGGGAATTATCGCTATCAAAGGGGTGGTTATTTAATGAAGCCTAATTTTACTACACTTCCGCTCCAAATGGCTGGCTTGGAAGACGGTAGGTCGATCATGAGCAGATTAATTTTTGATACAGGAGCTGGCCTATGCTTCCTGCTATCAAAAGACTTTATAGATGATAGTAGTTTATTCAAATCTTCCAGAAAGTTTTACCCCACACAAGCTGAAGGGTTAGGCGGTAAGAAACAAATGGAACTAACGATTATAAAATCGGTTAAAATTGGTCCGTATAAATTCCGGAAAGTACCCGTTCATATTTTTGAAGATATACATAATGTAACACAGTATCCTACCCTAGGAGGTATTTTAGGTAATGATATTTTACGAAGATTCAATGTAGTGTTGAACTACCCAGAGCAAAGTATACATATACACCCCAATAATCACTTCAAAGAACCCTTTGATTATAGTTATACGGGGCTGGGTATTTATTTAATTAATGGAGAAATACGGGTTATTGATGTTATTAAAGGATCTCCCGGAGAAAAAGCTGGCTTTATGACTGATGATATCATTTTTTCTGTAGAAACAAACTTCTCAAAGAATATTCAAGCGTATAAAAATATTTTTCAAAATGCGATAGGTAAAGTAAAAGTGGTTGTTTTCCGACAACAAACGCCAATTGTATTAACATTAGATGTAAAAGATATTCGGAAGTAAGTTTTTCGGAAGTTCTCTTGAAATCAAGTATTTTGCAAGCTGATTTTGTGCAATGATTCAGTATAATCGTTTTCAACTCAATAATGGATTAACCGTACTCGTACATGAAGATACTGCTACCCCAATGGCAGTAGTAAATCTTTTATACGATGTAGGTGCAAGAGATGAAAACCCGCAGCAAACAGGTTTTGCCCATTTATTTGAGCATTTGATGTTTGGTGGAAGTATTAATATCCCTGATTATGATGAACCTCTGCAAAGAGCCGGTGGTGATAACAATGCTTATACAACCAACGATCTAACGAATTATTATTGTCAGTTACCCGCTGCAAATATTGAAACCGCTTTTTGGCTGGAGAGTGATAGAATGCTAAGCTTAGCCTTTAGTGAAAGGAGTTTGGCTGTTCAGCGTAAAGTAGTATGTGAAGAATTTAAAGAGCACTATATTAATAAGCCTTATGGCGACGTATGGCATAAAATGCGCGCTTTAGCCTATACAATTCATCCCTATAGATGGATGACCATTGGTAAAGAGTTGAGCCATGTTGAAAATGCAACCATCCAAGATGTAAAGGCTTTTTTTAATAAACACTATACACCTGCCAATGCTATTTTAGTTGTTGCCGGAAATATTACTACAGATCAGGTTAAAAAGTTAGCCGAGAAATGGTTTGGCCCCATTCCATCAGGCGAAAAATATATTCGTTGTATACCACAGGAGCCCAAACAAAATGAAGCCCGTACCCAAACTATTGAAGCAGAAGTACCATTAGACGCTTTTATTAAAACCTGGCATATGAATGCCCGTTTAGATAAAGGCTACTATGCAGCCGATTTAATTAGTGAAATTTTGGGTGGCGGTGGTTCATCAAGATTATATCAATCCTTAGTAAAAGAGCAAAAATTATTCTCCAATTTAGATTGCTATCATTTTGGAAGTATGGATGCCGGGCTTTTAGCCATAGAAGGTAAATTAGTGAAGGGCATTGGGTTTGAGCAGGTAGAAAAAGCCTTACAAGAAGAGATAGAAAAAATAACTAGCGCGCCAGTAACGGATAACGAGTTAGCGAAAGTTCAGCATAAAACAGAAAGCGTAATTGCTTTTGAAGACATGAGTGTAATGAGTAGAGCCAATAGTTTAGCGATGTATGAATTATTGGGTGATGCATCATTGATGAATACTGAATTAGAAAAATACCATAGCATAACTGCTGCAGATATGCTTGCCTATAGTCGATCAATTTTTCAGGCTTCAAATAGTAACACTATTTATTATAAAGCGAAATAAAGCAAGGCCTACATGCTGAACAGAAAAATACAACCCGATATAACCGATGCTGTTGATTTTGAGCTGAAGCTTAAACATTGCGAGAAGTATACACTAACGAATACAGTTCCTGTTTATAGTTTAGATGCCGGCACACAAGAAGTGGTTATGTTGGAATGGGTTTTTTATGCAGGTAATTGGTACGAACAACAGAATATTATTGCAGCTACAACTAACTTCTTATTAAAAAATGGCACACAACATAAAACAGCTTTTCAAATTAATGAGCACTTTGAATTTTACGGTGCTTATTTGAATAGAAGTTGTTATAATGAAACGGCTACTATTACTTTACACTGCTTAAGTAAACATGTAGCACAATTACTACCCGTTGTTGCTGAATTAATTACGGAATCAATTTTTCCGGAACAAGAATTAGCAATTTATAAACAAAATCAAAAACAGCGGCTCGAAGTTAATTTAAAAAAATGCGATTTTATTGCCAATAGATTAATTGATGAATATGTTTATGGTATTCATCATCCTTATGGCAAATACACCAGCACTATCGATTATGATGCCATTGAACAAACTACCTTAGCGCAGTTCTTTCAAAAATTTTATATAGATGGGAAGTGTATTATTTTTACAGCGGGTAAATTACCTACTGATTTAGATAAATTATTGGAACAATATTTTGGTTCTCTTCCATTACAGCAACGCGCACTACCTACTATCCAATATAATTTACAATCGGCCGACACTAAGCAATATAGGATCATCAATGATGCGGATGGTGTGCAAGGCGCTATTCGGTTAGCTCGACCTTTTCCAAATCGCCATCATCCCGATTTTCAAAAAGCACATATACTGAATAATATTTTTGGCGGATTTTTTGGATCGCGCTTAATGAGTAATATTAGAGAAGACAAAGGCTATACATACGGCATACATAGTTTTATTCAGAATCATTTAAAAGAAACTGCTTGGATGATTAGTACAGAAGCAGGAAGAGATGTATGTGAAGCAACGATTGAAGAAGTGTATAAAGAAATGAAACGGCTTTGTGATGAACCGATTGATGAAGCAGAATTGCATTTAGTACGTAATCACATGATTGGTGGCATCTTGGGCGATTTAGATGGCCCCTTTCAACTCATTGCTCGTTGGAAAAATTATGTGCTCAATGGTGTAGATGAAAATTATTTCTACAATAGTATTCGCAATATTAAAACTACAAGTGCTGAAGAGCTACAAGCCTTAGCACAGAAATATTTTAAGCCTGAAGAGTTCTACGAATTAGTAGTCGTATAGGAAGGAGTTAGGAAGAAAGTCGATAGGAAAGTCCAGGAGTCCGTAAGCCAGTATTCATGGGTCAATAGTTTTTCTACTGAGCTACCTAGTTCACTTATTTACTTAGTTTACCTATTCTACCTAGTTACCTAGTTTACCTATGCTACATAATACGTCATCTCGAACCCGCTACGCGGGTGAGAGATCCATTTCCCTTCCATCCTTTTTTAAACCCGCTCATCATTTTACGATAAATCATTTTTTTTATAATCAATTGATTTATAAATACTTATGCAATACCCGCATCTTCCTTCTGCCTATTACTGAAAAAAAACAGGTACTATGTGTTGCACAGTACTAAAATATTCCCCATCTTTGTGTTGTCAATGTAATTCTAAAACAACTAAAACATAAATCATGAAAACAGAAATGATCACCCACAAACCAATTTTCAGTGTTGTTGAGCTCTGGAACTTGGAGCGCATGCGCAGGGTAAGAATGCCAAGAAGAAACCTAATCTAATCAACCTCCTTTCATCAAATAAATAAACGTTATGGATATTCAGAATACACAAAGCCAAATGCGCAAAGGAGTGCTGGAGTTTTGTATTCTCTCTATCATTCGCCAGGGTGAAGTTTACCCGAGTGATTTGGTAGAAAGAATGAAAGCGGCCAACCTACATATTTTGGAAGGCACACTCTATCCATTATTAACGCGATTAAAAAACGCGGAGTTACTAACGTACCGATGGGTAGAAAGCAATAGTGGCCCCCCCCGTAAATATTTTGTGATGACCGATAAAGGGTTAACCTTCTATCAAGAATTAGAAAGAACCTGGCAAGAACTAGCAGATGCGGTACACTTGCTTACCCAACCGGTTAACACAGATACAACCAATAACAACCAAACCAACCTAAACCAAGAAAACTGATCAAGTCATGAAAAAGGTAATAAACATAAACTTCCAGGGCCGGGTAATTCCTATTGAGGAATCTGCTTACGACGTACTGAAGCAGTATGTAGAAAGCCTCCGCCGCTTTTTTGCAAACGAAGAAGGGAGAGATGAAATCATCAACGATATTGAAGGTAGAATTGCCGAATTATTTGGTGAAACACTAAAGAAAGGCAGTACCTGTATTACGGATGAAGATGTAAATAAAATTATAGCCAGTATGGGCCGCCCCGAAGATTTTGAGGGCGAAGAAAGCAAAGTACAATCTCAGCTCGGTGGTAATGAGCAACAACAAAGTAGCTACCAACGTACCCAGTACGAAGAAGCTCCTCGTGGTCGCTTATACAGAGATGAGAACGATAAAATACTCGGTGGTGTATGTAGCGGTTTGGCAAGCTACTTACGTGTAGACCCTACCATTGTACGTTTGGTATTTGCACTGATTACATTTGGTGCGGGTACAGGTATACTATTGTATATTTTATTATGGATTATTCTTCCATCCAAATCATTGGCCCAAACAACTTCTTCAAAGCGTTTATATAGAAACCCTGAAGAAAAAGTAATTGCTGGTGTTGCCAGTGGTATCGCTACCTATTTTGATATAGCGGTATGGATTCCCCGTTTAATATTTGCTATGCCATTAGTGGTAGGTATATTATCCAATATTTTCCGCTCTGCTTTTTGGTTCGATTTTGATCCATTCCCAAGCTTTATTTTCGGCTCCTTTGGCGGTACCCTATTTGTAGTGTATGCTGTATTATGGGCTGTAATTCCTGAGGCAAAAAGTGCCTCTGAGAAACTAGAAATGCGTGGTGAAAAAGTAGATTTGAATACGATCAAAAATACCATTCAGGAAGATTTAGAAGGATTTAAAACCCGTGCCGAAAAATGGGGCAATGAGTTCTCTGAAAAAGCCAAAGAATTTGGAAATGAATTTAGCAGTACTGTAAATCAAAAGAGTAAGCAATTTGGTAAAGAAACCGCTACTGTTACCAGAAGTGGCGCTAATAGAATTGGTAATATCATTGCCATTCTTTTTAAAGCTTTCTTCCTTTTTGTAGCTGGTGTAATAGCATTTGCCTTATTTGTTGCACTTATGGCAATGATGACTGCGGGTGTTGCTGCCTTCCCACTTAAAGACTTCTTCCTTGATGGATTTTGGCAGAATTTCTTGGCATGGTCAACCATTCTTCTCTTCTTACTTGTACCCGTAATTGGTATACTGGTATGGTTAATTCGTAGAATCATAGGCGCAAAAGCTGGTAGTCGTTATTTGGGTTTTGCTTTCGGAGGCTTATGGACACTTGGCATTGTAAGTGCTGTATTCTTAGCGGCATTCATTACACAAGATTTTGATGCCCGCGCTAAAGAGAAAAAAGATATTGCTATTCAACAACCCATGTCCAAAAAACTCTTGATTAAAGTAGAAGATTCACGTGTACGTGTAATTGGTAAATGGTTGCACTTAGATGGATTCTTAGGATATGATGGAGATAGCATTATCCTTAATAATGTAAGCTTAAGAATCGCTAAAAGTCCAGATTCATTATACCATGTTTACTACACCAAAATGAGTAATGGCAGAGATGAAGATGTTGCCCTTAATAATATCAATGAAATACACTACGGTTTAACACAAATAGATAGTGTGCTGGTATTGAATCGTGGCTTTAATCTGAAAAAAGGAACCAAATTCCGTAACCAAAGTGTAATTGTTACCGTACAAGTGCCAGTAGGTAAGAAAATTGAAATTGATGAAGAAGTATCTCGTCGCTTACAGTGGATGCATTTCAAAAAAGGTAATGATAGTTTCGATTGGGATAATGAATGGGAAAATGGTGATGGGAGATGGAGTTCAAATACTGAGTATATTATGACACCATCGGGCCGTGAAAGAGTAGACAATCGTAGTGATGATGATAATAACAGTGATGATGCCATTGAAAATTACAAGCGAAGCAAAGAGGAATTAAAAAGGGAATTAGAACGCAAACAAAAAGAAACCGACGAATTGAAAAAAGAGTTGGAAAAAGCGCCAGATACGGTGAAATACAAATATCAAAAAGCTACTTCATTAAACCGAAATGAAAGAACACCTTCATTAAAAGTAAAAGAGGTAGAAAATAAAAATGAATTGATGGGAGAGTTAGGCATGTTCTCCGCCTTACACATGCAATCTTAAAACTCGGTTCAGGTTGGAAAAAAAGAGCCCTGCACGCCTAGGCGTGTGGGGCTTATTTATATTGAACCTTTAATTCCTGTATTTTTGCGGCTCAATTGCTTAAAATGAAAAATACTCCGTTTACTGCCAAACATATGGCCTTAGGTGCTAAGATGGCTGAATTTGCTGGTTACAATATGCCTATAAGTTATACAGGCATTAATGATGAGCATGCAGCTGTACGAAAAAATGCGGGTGTATTTGATGTGAGTCATATGGGCGAATTCATATTAAAAGGCGAAAATGCATTAGATCTTATTCAGCGTGTTACTTCTAATGATGCGTCTAAATTGGTAAACGGACAGGCGCAATACAGTTGCCTACCAAACGAAACAGGTGGTATTGTTGATGATTTAATTGTGTATTGTGTAGAACAAAACAAAGTGTACATGTTGGTTGTGAATGCATCCAATATTGAGAAAGACTGGAACTGGATCAGTGCCAGAAATACCAATAATGTAGAAATGCATAATATCAGCGATAAAACTTGCCTACTTGCTATACAAGGACCCAACGCTACAAAAATTTTACAGCCCCTCACCAATATGGATATCATGAACCTCAAATATTACACTTTTGCAAAAGGTGTATTTGCAGGTGTTGAGAATGTATTAGTAAGCGCCACTGGCTATACAGGTTCAGGCGGTGTAGAGATCTATTTTGAAGATAGCAATGGTGCCGCAGATAAAATTTGGGATGCTATTTTTGAAGCAGGCAAAGAAGCGGGCATAAAACCCATCGGATTGGGTGCACGCGATACACTTCGTTTAGAAATGGGTTATTGCTTATACGGTAATGATATAGATGATACTACTTCTCCACTAGAAGGTGGCTTAGGATGGATCACTAAACTCAACAAAGATTTTACTGCAAAAGAAATTATAGCTGCCCAAAAAGCAGCAGGTATTACGAGAAAATTAGTAGGCTTTGAAATGATCGATCGGGGCATACCTCGTCATGATTATTTAATTAAAGATATTGATGGTAATACAATTGGTAAAGTAACCAGTGGTACACAATCTCCTTCATTATCAAAAGCTATTGGACTAGGCTATGTAGCAACGGCACATGCAGCTTTAGACAGTGAGATCTTTATCGATATCCGAAACAGTCTGGTGAAAGCTAAAGTGGCGAAATTGCCTTTTGTTTAGTAATCACCATAAATGTGTTTATCGGCATTGAGTGCTGCTTCTTTAAGCAAGTTTGTATATTCCATTGCTTTGTCTTTGTCGCCTTTTTCCAAGAATATTTTTCGCAAACCATTATACACATAAGCACTTTTGGGGAATCTTTTTAGAAGCGCTATATAAACCTCAACTGCTTTATCGTAGTTTTTAGTTTTCATATACGCATTTGCCATACTTACCGCCACGGGTCGGGCATATAAAGGTGGTTCACCATAGCCTAATTGCAATTCATTTTTATGTGCTTTCTCCAATAATAGTATAGCTTTTACATGATCGCCTTGATAACTAGCTATGCAACCTTGTAATTCTAAACTTGCTGTGTTTATCGTATTTTGATACCATTGTTTTAAAGTACTGTCTTTGCCAGATTGCTTTGCATTACGCCACAACAATGCATCCAAACTATTTGAAAATTGTATGGCGTCACCTATATTATTTTTTGAAATAGCGTCCATACCTTTTGCAAAAAGGGTTAATCCGTTTTTAAATTCCATATTGGAGTAACTAAAAGCAGTATCCTTATTCACTATTTTATCGAATTGAGCTGCGGCTTTAGCCCAGTTTCCAAATGCCATTTCCATTTTTGCAGGTGCAAGCAATCCTTGATTAAAAAAAGTACCATCATATATTTTCTTTCTGTACTTATTTACAGGCATATTCTTCAATTTTTCTGCGAAATATAATGCTTCTGAATACCTACCATCATGCACACAATTATTAATGAGGTAATTAATATTATGAATATAATTCCAGTTATCTACTTCTTCAATCTTCTCATTTTTCATATATGCGGAATCTGTTTTAACCGCTTCAACAAAAGCATCATGCGCTTTCTTGTAATTCCCTACTCTATTATAAATATGACCAGGCATATGAACTATATGCCCTGATAATGGCCCCAGAGATGTTAGTACATCAGCGCTTTTGATAGCTTGTTCTGGGCAGCAATGCTCCATTAAATGAATCCAATAATGATGCAAGGCATGATTATTAGGGCTTACTCGTTGCACATCTTTTAATAAAAATTCGCTGAACATTTGCCCCTCATTAGGCTTCATTTCTAAATCAAAGCCCGACATAATAGAAAGTGCCAAAAATAATTTGGCATCAATATCATCTGGAAATTTATGTATGATGAGTTCATAGGTTTTATTCACCTGTGCAATAGCTTTGTCTTTCAAAGAGTCTGTTAAAATCGAAATTTCTGCATAGAGTTTTTCTTTTTCATTTGCGGTTGCTTTCAATTTTTTCAGCATTTCTAAGGCAATGGTTTTATTGCTTTTATAGATACTATCTTCTTCCGATCCAATTGTTTGTAACAGACCCCAATAAGGCATTATGGCAGTAGAGTCGTTACGAATGGCTTCTTTAAAAGCTCTATAAGCTTCGAAATCCCAGAAATCATGTAATAAGCACAGCCCTTGATTAAAATAAGCCTGTGTTTTTTCTGATTTGGTTTGAATTTTCATAGATGAATTACCAATATCAGTCATCAGTTTTGGAGCAGACAAGTTATGAATATAAAAAGTTTGTGCCCTACTGGCTTGCATGTGAGCAAGGTGACTATGGTTAGTTGCATCATCAACATGATGATCATGTTGAGCAAAGAGGATACAGGTTGAAAAGGTAAAAAAAATAAAGCTTACAAGTTTCATAATGCTACTTTTAGGATTTCTGGATTTTAATAATATCATTGAAATTCCTTGTTAATAAACTCTCGTTAACAACTAATTTAATAATTCCTTTCTCATTCGCTCTTCCTAGCCAAATATTATGTGTTGTGTATAGAAACTGGGCAAGTTTTTTTAAGTTTATTTCCTTATCTAAAGTTAGTCCGTAAATATTTGTACCGTTTTTAAAACTCGCAATATGAATGCCATTTATTTTATTCAATTCCGTAATCAGTTTTTGCGTTGTTATTACAACTTCACTCAATCGCTCATGAATGCCCTTTAAATAATGCAGTGCCACTGCGGTATTGCTCCAGCTTTGGAATACCGTGCCGCCATGTATTTTCATTTGATGTGGAATCTGATCAATAATTTTGGCGTCGCCGCATAGCATTGCTCCTCCGGCTGCATGTAAATATT
Source organism: Bacteroidota bacterium (assembly GCA_039796395.1). Lineage (GTDB taxonomy): Bacteria > Bacteroidota > Bacteroidia > Chitinophagales > Chitinophagaceae > Sediminibacterium. Next base: position 17,280 of record JBDKJW010000025.1, on the reverse strand, counting down.
TATATAGAGAAATATATACCGTATCGAAGTATGAGGCATATTCTAAAATTGAGGTATGCGTAAAAGCAGCAGCGAGATGAAGGCGCGCACCGTCTAAATGCATTTTATAATTGTTCGCTTTACAATAGCTAGAAATTTCCTTTATCGTATCAATAGGCACAAAAGCTCCATCAGCGCGCCTTATTGGGTTTTCAATCACAACTGTTCCCAGTCCGCTTTTAAACACTTCGCCACTCGTTGTATAGTTGATTGCATCTTTTAAATCAGCTATATCAAAATGAGGCTTTCCTGTTCCAACTGGAATAAGTCGTTTATGATGAACGCTTTGAGCTGCATCAGCTTCATCCCGAAAAATATGGGAGTTTTCAGGTACTATAACTTTTGTATTGTTTTCATTCAGCAACTTAATAGCCAATTGATTTGCCATTGTACCTGTGGGGAGATAAATAGCTTTTTCTTTACCCGTTATTTTGGCAAATTCTTCTTCAATTAATTTTGTTGCACCGCCCTCGCAGTAAAAATCGGGTTCAATTGATTTTGCACTATTAATCTCCGTTAGTTTTGTAAGATATTCATTAGGTGCAAATGCCAGTCCATCATAAATAAAGTTCACTGGCGATTTATTATCAGCAGACAGTTTCTCGATCGGTTTTTCAGTAGGTGTTCCGCCCCACCCCATTGTAGGAAACAAAAAAGGAACTGCCGATAAGCTGCTTTTTTTAAGGAAATTTCTTCTATTGTTTTCTTTATCTACTGTTTTCATATGAGGATATTAAAGTAAGAACGAGGCATAACAACAATTATGTACCAGCGCTTGTAGTTGCTTTATTTCATAGCCTACATTCCATTACTACTAGTTGATGCAACTATTGCTAGTGAAAATTAGCAAGAATCTTGAAGTTAAACAAACGGATTATTTTATGCATCCTTTACACGCTAAACCATTCAGGCAAAAAAATAAGACAGGTTCCTATTATTGTTAACTATTGTGCAAATAACAAATCTACCTTCCCCCCTACTCTTTCTCCGGATTCAACTTGTGATAGTAAACATAGGAAACCATTAAAATAGCAAGTATCACTAAGGGGAAAAACGTAAGTACATTGGGTCCATCAACAGCCCAATGGCTAATGGTTGCAAAAATAAAATCAAAGACAAACCCTGCATAAGCCCATTCTTTAACTCGTTTAGGTACTCGCGGAATAACCAAAGCTAGCACACCTAAGATTTTGAAAACTACTAAAGCATTCCCAAAGTATTCAGGGTAGCCAAGATGGCGAATACCTTCTTTCGCTAGTTCTGTTTGCGAAGTAAGAGCCGGCATAACCCCTTCAAATATCGCAATGATGATCGTGGCTGTCCAGAAAATTATTTTATCCTTTTTCATACTAGTATTTTTATTTGCTTTAAACTGTAATGTACAACAATGATTATATATAAACATCCCATCACTATAAACTATATAAACACAATATACTTTATGAACCAATCTTCGCGTTTATAGTGCATGTTTCGCAAATTTTCTATTTACTTAAGCTTACTAATATTTTTATTTAGTGCTTGTAAACGCAAAACAATTCCAGAATCTGGGGGCAAATATGATGGTACCGAAACTGGGAATGCCTCTTACTATGCCGATAAATTTGAAGGGCGAAAAACAGCCAATGGCGAAACATTCAACCAATCTAAACTTACTGCCGCACATAAAAAACTACCCTTTGGTACCCAAGTATTGGTAACCTCGTGGCCCTTTCGTAACCGGACGAATAATTGACCTTACCAAATCGGCAGCCCGCGAAATTGATATGCTGGGTACTGGTGTGGCGAGGGTGAGGATTAAATACAAGAAGTGAGTAGTGGGTAGTGGGTAGTGATTAGTGATTAGTATTTGTCCTACTATACACTACCCACTATACACTAACTCTATCCTTCCTGTACAATTTTCACTTGATTATTATCTACAATCCTATATCCATAATCATAGCAGTATAAATAGGTTTCTTCTTCATTTTTTTCTAGCTGATGAGTATAATAAGCAAAACTAAATCCTTGTACAAATAGCTCTTTAAATGAAATGGAATTTGCTTGTTTATTGTTGGAGAAAGCAGCAGCCAGTATCTTTCTATTTTTTTGCAAATGATAATTAATACGCCGAACATAGTTAATATCTACACTTACCATATTATTGTGATAACTACTTCTGCAATAACTATCACAAAATTTTTTGTCGGTACGACCATAAATTGCCTTTGTACAGTACATACATTTTTTTTCTTTTTCCATACTTGTTTACATGCAGGGTTACCCATGCAAATTAAATAAGCAGCTCAATAAATTATACGTATATATACCTGATTACTAATATGAAATCACGGTATTATTGCCAATACCGGTAAACAAACATCTACAAACGCAAATAGATGTTTATAATTCTTCCTTTATGTAGAAACATTTCATATTTACATCCACAAAACAAAAAAATATGAAAAATAAAGTACAGTTAATCGGTAACCTCGGACAAAACCCAGACGTTAAGAATTTTGGAGAAGATAAGCGAGTAGCACATTTGAGTGTTGCCACAAATGAAACTTATCGAAACGGGAAAGGTGAAAAAGTAACCGATACTCAATGGCATAGTGTAGTAGCCTGGGGCAAGCTAGCCGATATAGCTGAAAAGTTAATGGTGAAAGGTACAGAGGTTGTGGTAGAAGGAAAGCTTATCAACCGTACTTATACAGATAAACAAGGTGTTAAAAGATATATAACCGAAGTACAGGCGAATGAGTTATTAGTGCTTACGAAGAAAGCATAGTAAATCTTCAATCTGGTTCGCCCAGGCGAATTCAATCTGGTTTTTTATTTACTATTCAGATTTATGATTGAAGATTGTAGATTAAAGTTCTTTCCCCGGTCTATCGTCTACGGTCTATTGTCTATACATAATACGGACTAATCAACCAATATACTATAGGCCCGGTAATTGCCACATATAGCCATAATGGCCAGGTAATTCTTGCTAATTTTTTATGCGCTGGAAACTCGGCAGTAAGGGCTCTGTATGCGGTGTATAAAATAAAGGGGAGAATAATAGCTGCTAAAAAAATATGCGTAAGTAAAATGAAATAATAGATATATCGTAGATCACCCACTGTACTCTTTTCCAAATCTGTAACAATACCATCATGATCTATATCACCAAATTTTGCTTCTCCTGCCAACAAATGATGCGCTATATAAGATACCAAAAACAAAATAGAAAGTACGAGTGCCGTCATCATCAAACGCTTATGCAGCAAATAATTATTTTGCTTTACTGCCACCAATGCTGCTATGAGCAAAAGGGCAATTAATGAATTGATAATTGCATTGGCTGCCGCAAAAATATGCACATCAAAGCCAATGTTAACATCAAGTTTAATTCTGCCCAGCGATACTACTACAGTAAATACGACTACTGAAAAAATACCAATAATCCATGCCGCTTGCTTATCGTTCTTTTTTAATACAGGAGCTAACATATTCTAACCGTTAATTTTTCTTCTTTGATTCATATAAATAACAAAAAATGCTACCGATAAAGCTACCACTAACCATAGCCAACTTAAATCAATAATTTTTTGAAATACTCCACTTTTCTTTTTCTTATCTTTTTCTAACATCAATAATCCAATATCTCTCGACAATTTTTTCATATCAGCAGAATCTAACCCATTATAGTAACCCCGTACCACATAATCTTTATCGAGTACAACAAACCGACTGGTATGTACAAAATCCGGACTAATGGGTTCTTCACTAAATTTATCAACCTTCAATTGCTCAAATGCAAAATCATATATTTTCTTTTTATCACCAGTTAGCATCCACCAATTATCATGATTCACCCCAAAACGATCGGCATACGCTTTTAATAAATGCATAGAATCTGTTTCTGGATCTACCGTAAACGACATGAATTGAACAATAGAAGTGTCTATTTTGTTCCGGACATTACCCCCTTTTTTAAAAGATCGTTGCAAAGTGAGCATATTCTGCGTCATACGCGGACAAATACTTCTACAACTAGTAAAGAAGAAATCCATTACGATAATTTTGCCTTGCTTATCATATAGGCTAACTGTATCTCCTAATTGATTTAATAAAGTAATATTGGTTGTTTTATGCCAGATACTATCTGTTATTTCTTTTCCTTTCTCAACCCTTGTAACAACCGTATCTAATAAGTATTTACGCGGCATATCAACTGCCTTATCACTGCTATACTTAAGTATCCAATAACACCCTAATGGAACACCCAAGGCTAGTAACACACCTAATATTGCTTTCTTATTCATAGTATAAAAATAAAAACCATCCCAAGGTTGGGATGGTTCAGTATTATAGGAAAATATTTACTGCTCTAGTGAGCTTCTTTCTTTTCTTCTTGCTTACCACCCTTCACTTCTTCATGCTTTACCTCCTCATGCTTCGCAGCACCATGGCTACCATGCTCTTTTTTTTCTACCTTAATTGTACTTTGCTCTTTAAAGTGTGGATCGTACGTGTTACGTAAATTACGGAATGAATTCCCATCATATAAAAAAGCGGCAATGAACCAGATAAATAATGCCAATGGCACTACAATGGTCATAATCATATTCTTAATCTCATGTTTTAAGTGCATGAAATAAGCAACAATATAAAATGCTTTCGCCATCATTAAAATAACAATTGTTCCTTTGATAGCTAGGCGAAAACTCTGCTTCTCTAAAGGAATATCAATCATCCAAAAACCTAAGATCAATTCAATGATGGTAAGTACTGTAAGTATAATGGTAACTTTTACGATTTCTTTGGTACCACCGCCGCTATGCTCTTGATGTTCTGCTGTATGTTCCATATTCAATGAAGAATTATGACTTAAAAATTATGAGTTAAAAATCACCTATCTATACTTTCTCTTTATATCAAATAAAAGCAAGTAAATACAAATACCCAAACAAGATCTACAAAGTGCCAATACAACCCTGCTTTCTCAATCATTAAATAATGACCTCTCTTTTCAAATTGGTTTGTGAGTGTCATTATCAACATAACGATATTAATAATTACACCAGAGAACACGTGAAAACCATGGAAACCAGTTATCGTAAAGAAATAGTTGGTGAAATTGGTAGAAGATGCTGTACCGTCTGCATTCAAGAAAGGATTAGAACCCCACCATGCGCCTTCGTGGTGTAAGTGCGTCCACTCCCAAGCTTGGCAGCCTAAGAAAGCTAAACCACCGATGATCGTCCATACTAAATTTTTCACAACCCCTTTCTTATCCATATTATGTCCTGCATGTACGGCTAACACCATCGTAACAGAACTAATGATCAGAATAAACGTCATGATACTTACAAACACCAATGGTGCATGAACCCCTTCAGGCGCAAATGGAAAACTTTTAAATACTACGTTTGGATCGGGCCATCCGTTTGTAGAAAAACGGATTGTACCATAAGAAATCAAAAATGCACCGAATGTAAAAGCATCACTCATTAAGAAATACCACATCATGAGTTTGCCGTACTCTACGTTAAAGGGGCTTTTTCCGCCTCCCCATAATTTAGTACCTGGTGCTGTTGCAGTTGTTGCCATAAAGCGCTGTCGTTTCGTTTACAAAAGTATTGGCTAGACGCCAAAAAAGCTGCATAAAAGCCAACTTTTTTATGCTTATCCGATCCAATTATAAAATATAAATAAATAAACCCAAAGTATATCCACAAAATGCCAATAAGTACTCACTAAATCTATTGGCATACTGCTATATTGTTTTACCCTTCCGGCATAGGCCCTAATAAATATGACCAAAATGGCGATCACCCCTCCGAGCACGTGCAACATGTGTAAGCCGGTAATTACCAATAAAAAGGAGGCTGCCGAATTACTCTTTGCCCCAGTTAAGGCAATATTGCGCGCTTCTAAATTTTGAAAGCCCATTACTTGAAGGGCCATAAATAGCACCCCTAGTACCGCTGTTATGGTAATAAGGTTGCGGTACCTGCCCATTTCTCTGGCCTTGAACGATTTACCCGCTAAATGAATCGTTACACTGCTTAGCAAAATAACAAGGGTTGAATACCAAAATACTTTTGGTAATTCAAACTCTAACCAGCTACTCTGGTTCTTTTTTACAATATACGCACTGGTTAACCCCGCAAACATCATCACTATGCTGCCCATAGCCACCCATAAGGTAAACTTATGCGGATGAATTTTTTGTTGTTCACTCATAACCTTCATTTCAATATTCATAATTCTTACACTATAACCTATGCCCTATAACCTTTCACCTTATACCTTACACCTTATCAGCTAACAACGCTAACAATACTATGGGCAAATAGATATAACTACTAAACATTACTCTTCTTGCTGCTTTCACATCCATACTCATATACAAACGCATACTTTGTATTACCATCGCTATATTACAAGCCATTACTATCCACAAACTGAAATTACCTGTTAAGCCAAAGTAATAAGGTAATATACCCACAGGTATCATCAATACAGAATACATAACCGTTTGTATAGCCGTAAATTTTGTAGGGCCCGTTTTAGAGGGCAATAACTTAAAACCCGCATTTGTATAATCATTATGTGCCACCCAAGCAATAGCCCAAAAATGAGGAAACTGCCATAAAAATTGCATGCCAAATAATACCCAGCCACCGGCAGAAAAATCATCATTACCAGCCACCCAACCAATTAAACAAGGCAACGCACCAGGCAAAGCACCTACTAATACGGCTATAGAATTTATTTTCTTTAATGGTGTATAGATAAAAGCATAAAGGATTAAGCTGAAAGCTGAAAGTAGTGCTGATGAAGCATTAAAAAAATACCACATCATGAATACACCACCTAATCCCGCAATCGTAGCAAAAGTAAGTGCCTCCGACTGACTCATAGCACCACTAGCTACGGGTCGTTTAGCGGTACGCTTCATCATTGCATCGGTGTCTTTTTCTACTGCTTGATTAATAGCATTGGCACTGCCCGTAACTAACATACCCGCAATAAAAAGTAAGATAATCATCGTCCAATCATACGCTACCACTTTCGGTGCTAACAAATAACAGATCACACAAGAGAATACTACCGTAAAACTCAACGTGAATTTAATCAGCGCAAAATAGTCTTTCACTTTTGATGCAAGTGAAAATGAAGTTGAACGTACCGGCGTTTCCTTAGTGTTTGTCATTTATTAATGGTGACTCTCATCGGAACCAATTGGTGTGGTTTGCGGAATAAATTCCTTACCATCTTTACCATAATCGTATGCCCAACGGTGTACTTCAGGAATTTCTCCCACCCAGTTACCATGACCAGGATTGATAGGTGTAGTCCACTCCAAAGTGTTTGAACCCCATGGATTTTGAGTTGTTACTTTTCTTCCTTTGAAAATTGAATAGAAGAAATTAATCAAGAATAATATTTGTACAGCAAATACAATCATAGCTACGGTGCTGATAAAGCGATTCAATTCTGCAAATTGCTTAAAGCTTTCCCAAACGCTGTAGTCATAATACCTGCGTGGCATACCTGCTAAACCCTCGTAGTGCATTGGCCAGAAGATTAAATAAGCACCAGCAATAGTGATCCAGAAATGGATATAGCCTAAATTATTATTTAAATAACGACCATACATTTTAGGGAACCAATGGTAGATGCCCGCAAACATACCGAACATACTAGCCACACCCATTACAATATGGAAGTGCGCAATTACAAAATAAGTATCATGTAAGTGTATATCTAATGCAGAGTTACCTAACCAAATACCTGTTAAACCACCAGAGATAAACAAGCTTACAAAACCGATCGCAAAAAGCATACCCGGTGTAAAACGAATATTACCTCTCCACAATGTAGTGATCCAGTTAAATACTTTAATAGCTGATGGAACAGCGATCAACAAAGTAAGTAGCACAAAGATCGATCCTAAGAAAGGATTCAAACCTGTTACAAACATATGGTGCGCCCATACTAAGAAAGCAAGAATGGCAATCGCAAACAATGAACCAATCATGGCCATATAACCGAAGATCGGTTTGCGTGAGTTCACCGATAAAATTTCAGATACCATACCCATGGCTGGTAACAAAATGATATATACTTCTGGGTGACCTAAGAACCAGAATAAGTGTTGATATAAGATAGCGCTACCACCTTCATTTGGTAAAGCACCTACCCCATTTACAAAAATATCTGATAGGTAGAAGCTAGTTCCAAAGTTTCTATCAAAAATCAATAAGATAAACCCAGAGAACAATACAGGGAATGATAATACACCCAATACTGCCGTGAAGAACAATGCCCAAATAGTAAGTGGTAGGCGCGTCATGCTCATACCTTTTGTACGCATATTCAATACAGTAGCGATATAATTTAAGCCGCCTAATAAAGACGATACTACGAATAATGCCATCGACACTAACCATAAATCCATCCCTGTTTTAGAACCTGGTGATGCATCACCTAAAGCACTGAGGGGTGGGTAGGCAGTCCAGCCACCGCTAAACGGACCGTTTTCAACAAAAATGGAAGAGAGCATAACTACGCTTGCAGCGAAGAAGAACCAATAGCTCAACATATTCATAAATGGAGAAGCCATATCACGCGCACCTACCTGTAAAGGAATGAGAAAGTTGGCGAAGGTTCCACTTAAACCTGCTGTTAATACGAAGAATACAAGCACAGTTCCATGTGTAGTTACCAACGCATAGTAAGCTTGAGGGGTAATTTTACCACCTTCGGCCCACCATTTACCCAATAAGTCTTGCAACCAAGGGAAGTTTGCTTCAGGATAACCTAATTGCAAACGGAAAAGTACACTCATTAAACCACCTAGTACAGCCCAAACCATACCCGTAATCAAGAATTGTTTTGCAATCATTTTATGATCCTGACTGAAAACATACTTCGTGATAAAGGTTTCATGATGATGGTGCTCACCATGATGATCACCATGCGCATCGTGGTGTGTACCTGCTGCCGCAGGAGCGTGGAAAACGGCTTCGTTACTCATACACTGTTCTTTGTTTATTTAAACAATCACTACTATAAGTGGTTGTTATTTGTTCTACATTTTTGCTACAACTTTTGCTGCGGGTTCAACGGGCTTAGCGGCGATTTTCACCGTGTCTGCCGGTTTTGCAGCACTTGGATCTTTCTCTGGAAATAATGTTACATAGGCCGATTTCATACCAGCCATTTTAGCATCGTATTCTTCCTGATCTAGCACCTCAATTACACCTTTCATAGAATAGTGCCCATTACCACACATTTGATCACAACTAATTTCATATTGGAAATTAGGATTACTCGTCATCTCTTTCATTTCCTTAGTGGTGTACTTAGGCGTGAACCAAATAGTAGTAGGTATACCTGGCACGGCATCCATCTTCATTCTAAAATGGGGTAACCCCACATCGTGAATAACATCTCTTGAACCGATAACCATTTTAACTGGTTTACCTTTTACTAAATACATGGTTTGTTCCATTACAATATCATCCTGCACCATTTTATCTTCCCAAATAAGTCCTAATGGATTAGAGGCATTATCAATATTCTTAAAATATTTTTTACCTAATACAGCATCTTTACCTGGATATCTATAAATCCAGCCAAATTGCTTTCCAGTAACTTCTACTACCATTGCATTTTGAGGTGCATCGCCAGTAAATAAAAACCAGTTACGCAAACCAATTACAACCAATACCGTAAGTGCAATAGCAGGCACTACCGTCCAGATGATTTCTAATTTATTATCGTGCGGAAAGAAATACACTTTGCGTGTATCACTTTCTTGGTATTTATAAGAAAACCAAAACAATACAATTTGAGTGGCAATAAATACAACACCGGTTACAGCTAGTGTAACCCATAACATAGAATCTACTCTTGCACCTTCAACACTGGATGCATCATATATTAATAAGGTTTTCTTATAGTAGAGTTCATTACAATACCATACACCTACCAATCCGAGTACCAAAAAGGTAACCATCATGAAGCCATTGATCTTGTTATCTTGTTTGCGGGCTCTTTCTTCACCCTTTAATACAGCTACATACTCACTTGCTTTTGCAATCTGAAAAATAACTACAAACACAAGAATCGTTACCGCGATGATTAAAAACATTGTCATAGTATGATGAATATTATCTTATTTATACTTGGTGGATTACGCTTTCTTTAAGGAATGGATGATACTTAGCGATCAACGGTTTGCTAGCCAATGAGCGTCCAACAAATAATATCAATGTTCCTACAAAGAATGCGAGTATGCCGAAATCTAACCAACCTAAGGTTACATGCTCTTTACTTAATGAACCCATTACCATTTGGTAAAAATCAATCCAATGCCCAAAGATGATTAATACGGCCATAAAAGTTACTAATGTGTAATTTCTCTTTGCCGCACGCTTCATTAAGATCAACAACGGGCATAAGAAATTAATAATTAGGTTGAAGAAGAAAATGCCTTTATAGGGCCCTTGCACCCGGTGCTTAAAGTATACCGTTTCCTCAGGAATATTAGCGTACCAAATAAGCATGTATTGTGAGAACCAGAGATAGGTCCAGAAAATAGAAAAAGCAAACATGAATTTACCAATATCATGCAGGTGTTCTTGTCCGGTTAACTCTAGGTATCCCTTATTCTTCAAATAAATTACCCATAATGCAATCAACGACATACCGGATACAAATGAGCTAGCGAAAGTATACCAGCTATACATGGTAGAATACCAATGCGCATCAATACTCATCATCCACAACCAAGGAATAGTTGAACCAACGGTTAATGCAAACCAAACAGTAAACATAGCCGCGCGGATCGTGCCTCTCCAAATATATTTAGACCCTTGTTCAGCACTCATCGGTGCTTCGTCTGCCTCTCGGCTATACTGGCGAACTCTCCAACCTAAGAAACTCCAAAGGGCAATGGTGAGGGTCGTCCAGATTACAAAGAAAGTAGGATTCAAGAAACCTTTTTTACCTCTTAAAATAGGATCAGCTTCTACAGCTTCGCTATCTAACCAATGATAGATATGATGTTTGTGACCAAAAACGATATACATCAATACAGCAAAAGTAATCAAGCCAAAAATGGGTACTAGGGTTGAAATGGCTTCAGGTATACGGCGGAAAGTTTGTGTAAACCCCGCCTGACCCAATGTTGTTACACAAATAAAGAACATACTTGCATTACAAATAAGGGTAAAAAAGATGGTATTGTACATTAACGTTCCCCAGAAATGTACTTGCTCATGTTCATCGGCACTGAAGCCTTTGGTAATCATACCGTATAATAAAGCCACTAATCCTACGCCCATTAAAGCATACGACCAGGTCTTCATTTTTCCGGGTACTTCAAACTGTGTTCTTAAAGATGCCATCGTATTATTTTTTTATCAGCCTTCTATAAAATTTATTTCGCAGCAGGAGCTGTTGTTGCAGCCGCAGGAGCAGCAGCCGCTTTCCCTTCCTGTTGTTTCATCTTAATATATTTAATTACCATCCAACGTTGCTTTCTACTCATTTGTGAAGCATAAGAACCCATTAAGTTCTTACCATAAGCAACAGAGTAAAACATTTGTCCATCAGGCATAGCTTCATACTTCGCATCACCAACTAGTGAAGCAGGTTTTGCAGGATAAGGACCAGCGCCATCTTTATACAAAGGGCCATTGCCTTTTAAATTAGCACCATGACAAATACCGCAGTTGATTACATACAATCTTTCTGCTTCTGTAAAATCAGTTTTGCTTAAAGAATCATATGGATTCTTTATTGCTTTTGAAGCCGTGTAATTGGTAGTATCGCCAGCTACATCTTTTGCAATATGGAAAGGCATTTCTTCTTCGCGAGAAATGGTACCATCTACTGGGCGATTGTTGTAATTAATTCCTTTTTCGGTAAGGTTGCTATGATCGGCATAGGATTCATACGCACGGCTAGTTGCCATATCAGGCATATAAATATCGCCTGGTGTGCGTTTTACATCGCTACATGCTACTAAGGCAACGATTGCTGAAAGAGAAATTATGATAGCTGTTTTCTTCATGATCTTTTTATTTCTTCAATTAAGCAGCAACAATTTGTTTGTTTTCAAATGGCATTTCGTCTCTATCGTATCTGCCTAACCACCATCCATCTTCTGCAACTTGGAAATCTGTTTCAACCGCGCCATTATTAGCTAGGAAAGAACGCAAATCATCCACATTGGTTTTATCTGTACACTCAATCACCATTACAAATAAATCGTCTGTAGCGCGTGCGTGGAAGTGATGTTTTTTTACAAATGGCGCTAACTGACAGAGATAGCAAAATGTAAGCACCATACCTACAGCTGCAAATAATACGGTAAGCTCAAACATAATGGGAATCCAGGCTGGAAGCGCAAAATGTGGTTTACCGCCAATATTTAAAGGCCAATCTTTTGTAAAAATCCAACTGATACAACTTACTGCGGTAGTTGTACCTGTTATACCATAAATAAACCCAGCCGTATGTAAGCTTGTTTCACGTAAACCCATTGCATGATCTAAGCCATGTACTGCAAAAGGCGTGTACACATCGTGAATTTTATAACCCGCAGTACGTACTTTTTTTACTGCCGGAAATAAAACCGCTTCATCATCAAAACAGCCTACTACAAATTTCTTTTTTGCCATAGCAATTGTTTGTTTTTCTAGTGATGCGCATGTTCGTGCACAAACTCATCGAGTTTTTGCTCTTCAATAACACCCATTTTATTTTTATATCCTTCACCTGTTGTTTTCAATACATACTTAATTTCTGCAATGGCAATAACAGGGAAATATTTTGCGAATAGGAAGAAGCAGGTAAAGAATAATCCGAATGTTCCTGCATAGAAACCGATTTCCCAAATAGTAGGGCTATAGTAAACGCTCCAGCTAGATGGTAAATAATCTCTGTACAATGAGGTAACGATGATTACAAAACGCTCGAACCACATACCAATATTTACAATGATACTCATGAAGAAGGTAACAAAAATGTTTCTTCTCATTTTGCGGAACCAGAAAATTTGCGGACTCAATACATTACAAGCCATCATACCCCAATAGCTCCATCCATAAGGACTAAACAAATAAGCACGGCTATACCAGAAAGTATATCCTTCATATTTATTTTGGCTATACCAACCCATAAATAATTCAGTTAAGTAAGCGATACCTACGATAGAACCTGTAAGTACAATTACTTTATTCATCGCTTCAATATGCCCCATGGTAACATAATCTTCCATCGCAAACACTTTGCGTACAATGATCATCAAGGTTTGCACCATGGCGAAGCCAGAGAAAATCGCACCAGCAACGAAATAAGGGGGGAAGATGGTGGTATGCCAACCAGGTATAACAGAAGTGGCGAAGTCGAATGATACAATCGTGTGAACCGATAATACAAGTGGTGTACTCAAACCTGCCAATACCAATGATAAACTTTCATGACGCTGCCAATGTTTTGTTGAGCCCGTCCACCCGAAAGAAGCAATACCATATAAATGCTTACGCAATTTGGTGAAAGCCCTATCACGAACAGTAGCAAAATCAGGAATTAAACCAGAGTACCAGAATAATAATGATACCGTGAAATAAGTAGAGATCGCGAATACATCCCATAATAGTGGTGAATTAAAGTTCACCCATAATGGGCCACGAGAGTTAGGATAAGGTAGAACAAAGAAAGCCATCCATACACGACCCATGTGGAAGATCGGAAACTGTCCGGCACACATTACCGCGAAGATCGTCATTGCTTCTGCAGCGCGGTTTACACCAGTTCTCCATCCTTGGCGGAAGAGTAATAAGATCGCAGAGATCAATGTACCTGCGTGACCAATACCAACCCACCAAACGAAGTTGGTGATATCCCATCCCCAACCCACGGTTTTATTTAAGTTCCACTGGCCAATACCATAAGTAACCTCACGGTAAACGCTATATACACCAAACATTAATAATGCCACAGAAATATAGAAACCGATATACCATAAGCGCGTAGGCTTGGCTTCGATGGGGCGAACGATATCTTCTGTAACCTGCTTATAGGTTTTATCGCCGTACACCAACGGTTCCCTGAGCTGTGATTCGTACTTTAAATGCATCTCTTCTTTAGTTTGTTAGTCTAGGAAAAACGGACAGTAGACCGTTGACTGTAGACCGTAAAATTATAATTTATGCGTGCTCTTTTTCAGCGTGTTCTTTTTTCTCGCCATGCGCTTCTTTTCCTGCATGTTCCTCATCTGCATTGCGCACTTTTGCTAAATAAGTAACCCCCGGTAATACGTGTAATTGCTCGAGTACATAGAACTGGCGATTAGGACTATCCTTTCTCACCATGGTGATTGCACTTTCTTTACTATTCGCATTACCAAAAGTGATAGCATGGGTAGGACAAGCTTGCTGACAAGCTACTTTCACATCGCTATCGCTTAATGGGCGACTATCTTTTTTCGCTTTTAATTTTCCTTCTTGTAAACGTTGAACACAGAAAGAACATTTTTCAATTACACCACGTGAACGAACGGTAACATCCGGATTCAACACCATACGTGTTAAATCGTCGTTCATATCTAACACAACATCATTTACAATTCCTGTTTGATTATCACCAAAGCTATCTGCGCCTGTATAATCGGCCCAGTTAAAGCGACGAACTTTAAACGGACAGTTATTCGCACAATATCTTGTACCGATACAACGGTTATAGGTCATTTGATTTAATCCTTCACTGCTATGGTTAGTAGCGGCAACCGGACAAACATTCTCACAAGGTGCGTTATCGCAATGCTGGCACATTAATGGTTGGAATACCACATTCGGGTTATCCATATCGCCACTATAGTAACGATCAATACGTAACCAATGCATTTCATGACCACGTAATACTTCTGGCTTACCAACAACAGAAACGTTATTCTCTGCATTACAAGCTACAACGCAAGCGCCACAACCGTTACAAGTATTTAAGTCGACACTCATTCCCCATTTAATACCCGGACGATCATATACCGGATAAATAGTTCCCTGAGATTCAAATTTTTCTAATCCACCCCATGGCTCTAATTCTTTCTGACGCTCATCTCTGATCTCTGTTGGGTGGTGTTTATAAGCAGCGAGTGTAAGTTCTTTCACCACTTCTGTACGATTACCTTGTGCTGTATCGTAGCGGCTATGTGTTTGCGTTAAAGCAACCGGATATTTTTCACCCGTAACAGTGATCGTAACATTTTCATTGCTGAAGTTCACCGTACCATTACTGAGGCTGGCTAATGCAAATGCATTTTTACCTACACCAGCAGCTGACTTACCTACTTTTTCACTACGACCATAACCTACCGCAATACCAATTGTATTGGGATTTGTTCCAGGAATAATCAATGCAGGTAGTTCAATAGATTTATTGCCAACAGTAACTTTCACCACTTTCTTAGGCGGGTTTACTTCGTATGCATCTGCTTGTCCGCCATTATTCAAATCTATACCCAGCAAGGTTTTCGCCATTGCCGGAGATACAATTACATAGTTATCCCAAGTAGCACGTGTTACCGGATCTGGTAACTCTTGTAACCATGGGTTAGATGCTCCTTGTCCGGCACCAATACCCACTTTTTCATACAATACTAATTCTACAGCGCCTGCTTTTTTGCTAGCAGTAGCTACTGCACCTGCAACAGCAGCTCCGTTGAAGGCGGCCGCTTTAAGTGGTGCTTGTGCAGCCGGATTTAATACCCCATCTTGCAAAGCAACATCCCATCCCGTAACGCCCCCTAATTTAGCAGCCCAAAAATTCTTAAGGAATGCTAAATAGTCTTCTGTTGCACCACTCCACTTCAGCAAGCTATCTTGCCATTGGCGTGTTTTGAATAAAGGATAGATAGTAGGTTGAAGGAAAGAATAATGACCTGTTTTTGCTTCTGCATCACCCCAGCTTTCGAGGAAGTGATTATCAGGTATTGCATATTTACACAGCTCCGTAGTTTCATCTACTTTACCGTTAAAAGAAATAGTTGTTTTTACTTTCTTCAATGCTGCTTTAAACTTGTCGGCATCAAACCAGCTATACGCAGGGTTTGCGCCATAAACAATTAAGGTATTTACAGCACCTGCATTCATTTCATCAACAAGCTTAGCAAAATCAGCATCAACCCCTTGACGAGTGTTAATTGTTTCACTAAAATTGATCGTAGTACCATTAGCACCGATGGCATTGTTGATAGCGTTTACGATAATTTGAACGTTTACATCATTACTACCAGCAACCACCAAAGCCGCGCCCTTATTAGCATTGAGGGCTTTAGCAGCTTTTTCAATACCCGCTTTTAATTTGGCATCAGCGATATTTCCAGTGCCTTGTCCGTTTACAGCACTTAATAATGCAGCAGCAACAGCAGCTGTTTCTGAAGGGCGGTGCAAGTATTTTTCATCAGCATTAGAACCAGTAAGAGAAGCTACTGTTTCAAAATGAATATGCTTACTCATTTCGGGGTTCTTCTCATCTAATTTTTTACCGGTTGAATATTGTTTAGCAAACTCAACTGGGCTCAACCAAGTACCTAAGAAATCGGCACCGATGCTCACAATAGCTTTTGCTGCATCAAATTTATAGGAAGGAATGGCGCGAACACCATAAGTAGCTTCATTCGCTAACTGCGCTACAACTGCTTTTGAAGAAGGAGAAGTAATAGTGCTGGTTAAGATAACAACGGGGCCATTCAAAGCTGCTGCGATAGATTTATCAGCTGCTTCAAAAGTTACTTCCTTACCGTCTATTGTTGGGAAACGTAAACGAGAAGTATCATATAAATCGAGAACTGAAGCTTGTACACGGGCAGATGTACCACCTAATGTAATTGGACTTAGTTCATTTCCTTCAATTTTAATGGGGCGACCATCGCGCACTTTGGCTAAGATTGAAATGGCATCACCATCTTGCACATACGTTGTAGCGTAGTATTTAGCAATACCAGGCACCACATCTTCTGGCTTATTAGCAAATGGAATGGCCTTTTTTACGGGCATTTCGCAACTAGCAGCGGCTGCAGCAGCAGCGGTACTAAATCCTAAATATTTAAGGAAATCGCGGCGAGGTGCTTTGGCTTCTAAGAAACTCTTGCTTTCATCGGCAACAAAGGGTAAATCTTCTCTGAATTCGTCTTTAACGTCTTTGTTATAGGCTTCCGACTGATTCAGCTCTCCGAAACTTTGCCAG
>JBDKJW010000024.1:0-17568 GCA_039796395.1 Bacteroidota bacterium | reverse complement strand
AAAGCCGTGTTGGATGGTAATGCCAGTGAACATGGTGCACGTATGACGGCAATGGATAAGGCTAGTGAAAATGCAAACGAGTTATTAAAGTCGCTTAAACTTAGCTATAACCGAGCTCGCCAAGCAGCTATCACTACCGAACTTACCGAAATCGTGAGTGGTGCGGCAGCGTTGCAAGGGTAGTACAATCTGAGAATCTGACAATCTGGAATCTGAAATTTTCAATGCTTTTACAACAGATTGAAGATTTACAGATTGAAGATTTCTATTATCTTCATCTTCCTAAAGCATAGAAACCGAATGGAACTTTCTGAAATCATCCCCCATATTGAAGTACTTATTTTTGCCAGTGAAAAACCACTGACTTCTTTAGATATTGTTGAGTTAATCAATAATAGCTTTGGGTTTTTGGAAGAAAGGATTTCTTTAGATCAGGTTGAATCTGCCGTTGAAGGAATTAGAGAAAAATATGATTCTGAATTCTATCCCTTTGAGGTTCGCGAGAGTGGTGGTGGGTGGCAATTTCTTACCAAAAAAGATTACCATAAAACAATCGCCCAATTGAATGGCGATAAATTCTTAAAACGCCTATCGGCTGCGGCATTAGAAACCCTAGCTATTATTGCTTATAAACAACCCATTACCAAAGGTGAAATTGAAGCCATCCGTGGGGTGAATACAGATTATAGTATTCAAAAACTATTAGAAAAAGAATTGATTTTGATCTCTGGTAGGAATGAGCAAATGCCTGGTAAACCATTGATTTATGCCACTTCTAAAACCTTTATGGATTATTTTGGCATTAACACGGCTGCCGACCTACCAAAAATAAAAGAAGTTTTAGCCGAACAAATAGTAGAAGGTACAATTATTAAACCTGAAGATTTTACCGATCAACCCGTTGCAGAATCATTGGCACAGGAAGAAATTATTGAAGGTGATGTTTCTGAAATAGCTGTGAACGAAGAGGGTGAATTGATTATTAAAAAAGAAGAAGAAGAAAATACTACCGATAATGATGCCCCACAAGATTAATGTATCTTTGGACCTATGGCATTATCGATTTCTCCAGCTGAATTACAATCACTAGCAACTAATTACGGAACGCCACTGTATGTGTATGATACAACTACAATTACACAACAGTATCAAGTACTTACATCAGCATTCGCAAACGCGAATGCAAAATTTTTTTATGCTTGTAAGGCAAATACCAATATCAATATTCTTAAACATTTACTAAGCATTGGTGCAAATGTAGATTGTAGCTCTATTAATGAAGCCAAATTGGCATTGAGAGCTGGCTTCTCACCAGCTCAAATATTATACACAAGTAATGGTATTCATTTTAGTGAAATTGAAGAAGCAGTTGCGCTAGGCACACATGTAAACATCGATAGTATTTCTAACCTACAAAAGTTTGGAGAGAAGTTTGGCCATTCCTACCCTGTTGGGTTAAGACTTCGACCGAATATTATGGCGGGGGGGAATTTGAAAATTTCAACCGGACATACCAAGAGCAAATTCGGCATTCCTATTGAACAAATTGATCAAGTTATTCAACTAAAAAATCAATACAATATCCATATCCAAGGATTGCATATTCATACCGGTAGTGAAATAAAAGATGTGGCCGTTTTTATTAAAGGGAGTAGTGTTTTATTTGAATTAGCCACACTGTTCAATGAATTGATTTATCTCGATTTAGGGGGTGGATTTAAAGTAGCCTATAAAGACGGAGAGGAAGTTACAGATATGATTAGTTTAGGAAAAGAAGTAACTGCAGCATTTGAAAAATTTCATCAAGCCTATCCCAAAAAATTAGAAGTATGGTTTGAGCCAGGTAAATTTTTAGTAAGTGCATCAGGCTATTTTATTACTACCGTAAATGTGCTGAAACAAAATGGAGATATATTGATTGCGGGGGTAAATAGTGGTTTTAATCATTTGATACGCCCCATGTTTTACGACTCCTATCACCATATTACCAATATCTCCAACCCAACAGGTGATGTAAAAAACTATATGATCACGGGCAATATTTGTGAAACAGACACATTCGCTTCAGATCGTTCACTTAACGAGGTTCGAGAAGGCGATTTATTGGTGTTTAGCAATGCAGGAGCTTATGGCTTTGAGATGGGTAGTAATTATAACTCGCGCTTATTACCCGCACAAGTAATGATTAAAGATGGTAAGGAACAACTCATTCGTAGGAGAGATGTTTTTGAAGATTTATTAAGAAATCAAATTGAGATACTATGATCCAACTCACCGATATCAAAAAAACATTTGGTGATAAAACCATTCTTGATGGTATCAGCGCCAATATGGAAGCAGGAAAGTGTAATTTAATAATTGGCACTAGTGGTAGTGGTAAAACAGTACTAACTAAATGTATGGTTGGCTTATTTACGCCCGATAGCGGTAGTATTATTTATAATAATGCTGATATGCTTACTATGGATGATAAAGAAAAAAAACAATTACGTCAGCAAATTGGTATGCTTTTCCAAGGAAACGCACTATTTGATTCTATGACAGTTGAACAGAATGTGCTTTTCCCTTTAGATATGTTTACATCAATGAGTCAGGCTGAAAAAAAGAAAAGAGCCAATGAAGTACTAGACCGTGTAAACTTAAAAGATGCGCATAAAAAATACCCTGCTGAAATAAGTGGTGGTATGAAGAAACGTGTTGGTATTGCACGCTCTATTGTTCTCAACCCCCAATATTTATTTTGTGATGAACCGAACTCTGGCCTAGATCCACAAACATCGATGGTAATTGATAAATTGATCAAAGAAATTACGGTTGAATTCAATATTACAACCATCGTTGTAACACACGATATGAATAGTGTAATGGAAATTGGTGATCATATTGTATATCTACACCAAGGAAAAAAACAATGGGAAGGCTCAAACAAAGACATCATATTCAGCAAAGATGAACTACTCAATAAATTCATCTTCGCTTCGGAATTCTTGCAAGATGCAAAAGAGATGCGGATGATGGAGGCGGGAGGAAAGAAGACAATGGACGATGGACGATAGACGATGCGTTTATGGTCTATGGTCTAATACTAATTTGTTGTACTTCGTAAGTCCTTGGTATAGAATAATCTTCCGTTTGTAACTACCATTGAAATAACATCTAGTTCAGCTAATCGTTGTAACGGATTTCCTCCAACAATGACTAAATCAGCTACTTTACCAACTTCAACAGTTCCCAATTCCTTATCAAGCCCCGCATATTGTGCGCACCATAAAGTACCCGCTCTTAATACATCGGCATTAGGCATACCAATCATGCCATAGTTCTTCAATTCATTTACCAATCCATTACCACCTCCAGCATCAGTACCGGGTACAAACCTGATACCTCGTTGGTGCAATATTTTCAACCAGGTAAATAGTGTATCAGTACATTGCTTTTCAATACTATCTTTCTTACTCATATTGGCTTTTTGCCAGTATGGGCCATACAATACACTGGTAGGATCAAGTACCGTTTTCTTAGCCACCATCAAATCAATTAATTCATTTGCATATGAGCTATTCGGTGAAGCTTCATAAGCCCTCTCTTTCATGAGTGTTAATCGCACTCTTGTTCTTGTATCAACTTCCTTCCCAAAATAACCCAGCACTAACATATTCAAATGATTCACTTCATCATAACCAGCTGTAATAGCTTCAGCGGCTGTCATGTGTGCAGGTACATGTCCGTGCACCAACATACCTAACTTATGTGCTTCTGTTGCAATTGGTTTTACAAATGATGGCTTAATACTACTGTATAATTTAATACTCGTATACCCCAATTTCTTATACATTCGTACCGCAGTAATTCCTTCCTGTACATTATCAATAAATACACCGCAAGGGCCTGCCATATCATCTCTAAAATCAATGAAGCCACTCATCCAAGCAACACGTGGGTGTAAGAGGGTGCCAGCTGCAGCTTTTTGTTTTACTTCTGGCAATTGCAAATTATTACCTAAATCACGTATCGCTGTAATTCCGTTGGCTAAATAATTAAATCCCTCTCCCGGAAAAGTATGCGAATGCATATCCCATAAACCGGGCATCACCGTTTTACCAGATGCATTAATTCGTTTATAATCCGCGGGAATTACTAGGGTAGTATCCGCGATATTTTCAATCTTACCATTGCTGATGAGAATCGTTTTATTAGTAACCAATATACCTTTTTCAATATCTACATAATTACAATTGAATAAGCCAATTTTATTAAATGATTTTTTTAGTAATTCAGCAGATTGTTGTTCCAATTTACTATTACTAACACTGTCGTGTATTCTGCGTAACTCTTTACGCAAGTTTTCTTTTCCACTTTCAATAATATCGCTCCAGGGGCTAACTTCTGCCAACAACTGGTTTTTATCATTCATCCATACCAATCCGAGTGTTTTTGATTTCTTTGAATGATAATTATATAGTGTCGCTTTTACGATTTGTTTATTTACTATAAATTTTCGATCCAATACTTTTTCAGCAGTATACGCTTGGTTACCATGCAAAATGGTATCCATTACAATAGGCCAAAAAAATTCATATAAACCGCTGCGGGCAGTATTGTATAAATCAAGTCCGGCAAAGCTTGTTAAAGTAGTATCCTTCCCTTTGATTTTATAATATCGATTATCTTTTTTAAATGCTTGTATAGATACCGTATCCTTACTATACCCAACGCCTGCTTGTTCAAATGCTTCAATTCCTTTCTGAGCATTCGCTGTAATGGTAAACATTTGGTCGGGGCCCCTACCCCGATCATTATATTTATAATGAACTGTACTAGTACCATTATTACCCCTGCTAATTTTGATAAAACCAGCATTCCGATTACTGTAGTAAATAGTATAGTCAGTTACGCTTTGAGCAGCAAGCATAAGGGAGAAAAAAAGAAAGAGTATCGTAGAAAGAAGTTTCATAAGCGATGTTTATATACTTAGGAAGATACACATTTTATACTTTATGATTATATTTAAACCACAGATAACACAGATTCTTACTCAGATAGCGCAGATTTAAACAAATTACTTCTGAGAAATCTGTGCCTTAATCTGCTTAATCTGTGGTTAATATTAGCTTCTCAATTTTTAAAAAAACAATATGAAAAAAATATTTCTCTTACTGTTGGTTGTTATTTTGAATTGCTCTCTTTATGCGCAATCAACGAATGTGTATGATATTGTATTAGTTGGCGGACGAGTAATTGACCCAGAAACAAAATTAGATGCTATAAAAAATGTGGGTATTCGAAATAACAAAATTGCCATCATTTCTTCAACCTCTCTTAAAGGCAAAGAAACAATCAATGTATCTGGCTTAGTTGTAGCCCCCGGTTTTATAGATTTACATATTCATGGCCGCACAAATGTTGAGCAAGAATATCAATTACATGATGGACTAACAACTGCACTTGAATTAGAATGGGGTATTGAAAATATAAAAGAATGGTATGCGTTACGTAAGGGTAAAGCGCTTATTAATTATGGAGGAAGTGTAAACTGGCCTTATGAGAGATTTAAAGCGATCGAAAAATTTACGGATAACGCAAATATCCTTCTACAAAAAAATAGAAAAGAAGGTATTAGCGACATTGAGGCAATGACAAATACTGTTCTACCAGTAGCATCAGAAAAACTAGGTACAAATGAATTATTGAAAACTGCAGCAAACGTAAAGAGTTCGTTATTAGATGGAGCCATTGGTATTGGCGCACCAATTGGCTATTTACCCAAATCGAACCCACTTGAATTTTATAGATTATTTCAAACAGCGAGTGAATTAAAGTCGCCTGTGTTTGTACATGTTCGAAACCCAGATATTATTTCAATTCAAGAAGCAATCAATAATGCTATACTTACCAATACATCACTTCATATAGTGCATGCAAATAGTATGGCAATGGGAAATATTCAGCTAGCACTAGAATTGGTTGCCACAGCTCAGAAAAAAGGGTTTGATATTACCACCGAACTCTATCCCTATACTGCAGGCTCTACTGCTATACAAAGTGCCATATTTAACGATGGTTGGCAAGAACGATTAGGTATTAGCTACGGAGATTTACAATGGGTGGCTACTGGCGAGCGACTTACTAAAGAAAGCTTTGAAAAATACCGTAAACAAGGTGGCCCTGTAATTTTACATACCATGAAACCTGAATGGATAAAAACAGGGATCGAAGCACCGGGCGTATTGATTGCTTCTGATGGTATGCCTTATTCAAAGTTAGCGCATCCAAGAACTAGCGGTACTTTCTCAAGGGTTTTAGGTAAATATGTACGAGAGGAAAAAGTAATATCATTAATAACAGCATTAGAAAAAATGACTTTATTACCTGCAAAAAGATTAGAAGGCATTTCACCCAATATGAAATTTAAAGGCCGACTACAAGTAGGTGCGGATGCAGATATCACCATTTTTAACCCAAATACAATTACAGATAAAGGTAATTTCGACATAGGACCTGCTTTTTCAGAGGGTATTGAATATGTAATAGTAAATGGGATATTTGCATTAAGAAATGGGAAGACAGTAGCGAATGTTTTTGCCGGACAACCCATTTACGGGAAATATAAAAATTGGAAATGATGAAAAAAACTGGTTCGATAATTACCCTCCTTTTTTTAACGATTTACAGTTTCGCCCAAAGCCCAATTGATACCGTTCCGCCTTACAAGAAAAATCCTACTATTCCCGATTTCAAAATTTTACAAACAGATAGCACTTGGTTTGCGAAAAAAGACATTAAACCATACGAGTATACAGTAATTATCTATTTTAGTCCAGATTGCGGCCATTGTCAGTATGAAGCCAAAGAAATTGTAAAGAACATAGATTCATTAAAAAATATCCTCTTTATTTGGGTGAGTTACCGTGATTTTAAGGATATTAAAAAATTCTATCGTCAATATAATTTAGATGCTTTACCCAATATGGTAATGGGGAGAGATCCCCAATATTTTATACCTAGTTTTTATCAGGTACGGTATACGCCTTTTATAGCTTTGTATGATAAAAACCAGCATTATTTAACAAGCTGGGATATGGGGGTAGAAATATCCGAATTACTTGAATTTGTACGCAAAAAATAGCACTTTGCCCCTACCTTTGCCCCGTTAATTAATCACTTAACTATTAATATTGTTTTATGAAAGTTACTGTAGTGGGTGCTGGTGCTGTAGGTGCAACTTGTGCCGATAATATTGCCCGCAAAGAATTATGTACAGAATTAGTATTGCTCGACATTAAAGAAGGTTTAGCAGAAGGAAAAGCACAGGATATGATGCAAACAGCTGCCTTGCTTGGCTTTGATACAAAAATTGTTGGTAGTACAAACGACTATAGTAAAACAGCAGGTAGTGATGTAGTGGTTATCACATCTGGCATTCCGCGTAAGCCAGGTATGACGCGTGAAGAATTAATTGGCACTAATGCAGGTATTGTAAAAG
The DNA here is from genome assembly GCA_039796395.1 of Bacteroidota bacterium. Lineage (GTDB taxonomy): Bacteria > Bacteroidota > Bacteroidia > Chitinophagales > Chitinophagaceae > Sediminibacterium. Next base: position 10,085 of record JBDKJW010000024.1, on the reverse strand, counting down.
GTGTTTGTGAAAATATTTTGAAGCATTCGCCGAATGCCATCATCATTGTTATCAGTAACCCAATGGATACGATGACCTACTTGGCATTAACATCTACTGGCTTACCAAAAAACAGAATCATTGGCATGGGCGGTACGCTTGATAGCAGCCGTTTCAAATACCAGTTAAGTCAGCACCTAGGATGTAGCCCAGCAGATTTAAATGCGGTAGTAGTAGGCGGACATGGTGATACAACCATGATACCACTCATTCGTTATGCAACTTGGAATAGTGCACCGGTTACCGATTTTCTAAGTACTGAGCAACAACAACAAATTATTAACGATACAATGGTGGGCGGAGCTACCCTTACAAAATTAATTGGCACTTCTGCTTGGTATGCACCAGGTGCAGCTGGAGCCGCTTTAGTTGAAAGTATTGTACGCGACCAGAAAAAATTATTTACTTGCTGTGTAAGCCTTGAAGGTGAATACGGACAAAAAGATATTTGTTTAGGCGTTCCTGTAACTATTGGTAAGAATGGCTGGGAGAGAATTATTGATTTCAAATTGAATGCAGATGAGCAAGCTGCTTTTACGAAAAGTGCAGACGCGGTAAGAAGCATGAATGATGTTTTAAAAACATTATAAGCACTTTATACTAATTCTTTATAAGCCCTCCGCCTAGGCGTAGGGCTTTTTTATTAACTTCAATGACCTAAAACGGCTAATGTGAAATCATTATTATTCCCTATTGTTTTGCTTCTTTGCAATTATGTGTTTGCACAAAACAGTTTTCCTTCTTTCTTGGAAGGCACTTGGTTTGCTGAAAAAAACAATACCTATGAACGGTGGGATAAATTCAATGAACAGCAACTGAAGGGGTTTTCTTATAAAATGAAAAACAGCAAGCTCCTTATAGATGAATATGTTGATATCACAAAAGGTGAAAAAAATATTATCTATACAGCTACAGTTAAAAACCAGAACCAAGGCAAATCCATTCCTTTTACACTAACGCAAACGGGCAATAGTTATGCATTTGAAAATCCTACACATGATTTCCCCAAGAAAATTGTATACACATTGGTGAACCCCAACGAAATATTAGTAGACGTATCTGATGGAAAGGAAAAAGGGTTTCGCTATACAATGAAAAAACAAACGGAAAACCAAATCACAAAAGATCCATTAATTACTAATCCTAATTATGATGCTGCATTAGCGAAGAAAGTAGCTGCCGATGATTATGGTATGAAAAATTATATATGGGTGATTTTAAAAACAGGCACCAATACTATATCAGATAAAGCTTTTGTAGATAGCTGCTTTGCAGGTCATATGAGTAATATGAATACCATGGTAAAAGCAGGAAAGCTTATAGTAGCAGGGCCAATGGGTAAGAATGATAAAACCTATCGAGGAATATTTATTCTGAATATAAAAGATATCGACGAGGCTAGGAAATTATTACAAACCGACCCTGCGGTGAATGCAAAACTATTAGATGCTGAATTATACAATTGGTATGGCTCAGCAGCATTGTCGGAATACTTAGATGCAGCTGATAAAGTTTGGAAGAAGGGGTTTTAAATAGCATTGGCTATTGCACTGATATCTTGTTCTAACATACATTTAAAATGACCCTTGGGGCATTTTTTGGTGCCATAATTAGAACAAGGCTGACAAGCCAACCCATCAACCACAAAATTTTTATAGGCAGTAGTTATATGCATTTGTTGTAGTTGATGTACGCCATAATAAGGCTCCACATCAAGCTTAGGCGATGTGCCTCCCCAAATAGCCAATGTTTTTTTATTCAAGGCACAAGCAATATAGAGCAAGCCTGTATCATGCGAAATAACTGTTTTGGCCAAACGCACTATATCAGCAGATTCATGTAAAGAAAATTTACCACAGGCATTATAAATACGAATGCTATCAATATTGGCAATAGCCTCACCTTCCGTAGCATCCTCTTTACCGCCTACTAGTATGATCGGGAATTGAATAGCTGCACATAGTTCTTGTAATTTAGATATGGGTAATTTTTTTGTGGCATAGGAAGCACCAATAACAATTGCAATATATCCTGCCCTGTGCGACATGGGTAAGTCGCTATCTTTTATTCGCGCTGAAGTTGGTATACTATAATCTAAGCCCCAGCCATCATTTACTACGCCAAGTGATGCTAATGCATCTAAACATCTATCACTGATATGCTTCCCACTCATTCGGTTAATACCAAATTTTGTAAGTAACCATTTTTGAAAACTCTCTTTATGATATGATAATACCGGAATATCTAATCGCCATTTAATAATGGCTGTTCGAAAATTTTTATGTAGATCGATTATATAATTGTATCCTTCTTTTTTAAGATACCCAATGAGTTCTCCTAAATTATCATCGTAATAATAAAACTTATCTATATAAGGGTTTGCTTCTGTAACAGCTTTGAATGATTTCTTAGTTAAAAAATGCACTTCCGCATTCGGCACTTGCTTTTTTAAACAGCGAATGGCTGGTGTGGTGAGTACGATATCACCGATAGATGAGAATCTTATTACTAGAAATTTCATAGTATAAAGATAGTCCATAAGAAAGTCAATAGGAAAGACCGTAAGCAAGTTTACCGACTGGCTCACTAACTAATGGACTGGCTGACCGACTATTTCTCGACATAATTCAAATCCTTATGAAAAGTTTCTTCTGTAAAATAGAAAGCTACAAAAGTAATAATCATAATCACAATACCTGTAACAACACCACTCTGGTACAATCCCCATCCCCAATTTTTTTGAAATAAGTTCAAGAACATTAAATTAATCAATGGCAATGCGCCACGCACCATATTCGGAATAGTTGTGGCGGCTGTAGCCCGCAGGTTAGTACCAAATTGCTCGGCACCCATGGTTACAAAGATGGCCCAAAAACCAGTGCTAAATCCCAATAAACCACATATCCAATACATGCTTCTATCATTGGCATTTACTGGACTAAAAAAAAGTAGCAGCCCTAAAATAGTAAGTGAATAAAAAAACAATAACGCTTTTTTTCTACTCTTATAATACTGACTTACCAACCCAATTAAAATATCGCCTATGGCAATACCCGTATAAGCGTACATAATTGCTCTACCACTATCTATGGCATTCTCTCCATAAATATCTCCTGCGAAACGATTACTGAGGTTCACTAAAATTCCGATCACATACCAAGTGGGTAAGCCAATTAAGATAGCAAGAATGTACTTTTTGAATCGTTTGCCATTATTAAAGAACATCAAGAAATTTCCTTTTTGAACATGCTTCATTTCTTTTGCCGTTTCATACATACCACTCTCCGCAACAGAAATACGAAGTAATAAAAGGAATAAGCCTAATCCACCACCAATTTTATAACAGATGCGCCAATCTTTGGTAGCTTGATATACAAAATAGGCAAACACAGCGCCAAACAAGCCTATGCCCGCTACCAATGAAGTACCAATACCTCTTTTATTTTTGGGTAATAATTCACTTACAAGTGTAATACCTGCACCCAACTCTCCTGCTAATCCTATCCCTGCAACGAAACGAGCCCAAGCATATTGATCTACTGTTTGAACATATCCAGTAACAAAATTAGCAACCGAGTATAAAGCTATTGAACCAAAGAGTACACTTAATCTTCCTTTTTTATCACCGATTGTTCCCCATAAAATACCACCAATTAATAAACCCACCATCTGCCAGTTTATAATTTGTGTACTCGCTGCTAATACTTGTGCCTTATCGGAAAGTACTACACCTAAACCCGCTAAACTCGGTTCACGTACAATCGTAAATAGTAATAGATCATAAATATCTACGAAATAGCCTAGAGCTGCAACAATTACCGGTAAGGAAATAATACCATAATTTTTTTTCAACATATCGGGCGTTTAATTCGTTTCTATGAAGTCCAAATTTTTACCAAAACTTTCCTCAATATTAAGCGCAGCGATTACTGCAATCAACATGAGTATTATACCAGTGATCCAACCACCTGTAATATAACTACCTGTAATATCTCTCAATAATTTGAATAAGAGAATAATTAAGGGCAAAGCACCACGTACCATATTGGGTACTGAGATCGCAGTTGTAGCTCTTAGGTTTGTGCCAAACTGTTCTGCACTCATGGTAATATATACTACTGAAAAGCCAGTACCAAACCCTAGGCCAGCGCATATCCAATACATGCCTTGTACTGTACCAAGGGGTTGTATAAAATAAAGTAATGTAAAAATACTAGTGATCCCATAAAAAATGAATAATGCTTTTTTTCTACTTTTAAAATAATTACTCAATAAGCCTGCCGTAATATCTCCGAAAGCAATAGCCGCATATTGATACATGATTGCTTTTCCAGGATCTATTCCTTCAATACCAAAAGCCTCTCCAAATTTATCGGAGAAAGTAACCAGTACACCAATTACATACCACGCAGGTATACCAATCATGATACATTTGAAGTAGCGCATAAAGCGCTCTCTATTATTAAAGAGCATCATATAATTACCCCTTTCCACTTTTTTATTTTTTAACTGGCTATACAAACCACTCTCAAAAATACTTACACGCAATAACAGCAACACCAAACCCATTCCACCCCCAATAAAATAGCAAGTACGCCAATGAAAATTTTCTTTAAGAAAGAAGGCGAGAACAGCGCCCACAATGCCAAATCCTGCAATTACAGAAGCCGCAATACCTCTTTTTTCTTTTGGTAATAATTCACTTACCAATGTAATACTGGCGCCCAACTCGCCTGCCAAACCAACGCCAGCAATAAAGCGCATGAGTATGTACTGCGGTACGGTTTGCACAAATCCATTACCTATATTGGCCAATGAATACATGAGTATAGAACCGAACAATACACTTAACCTACCCTTCTTATCACCCATCACACCCCATACAATACCACCTACCAACAAGCCTATCATTTGAATACTAATAATCCATTCTCCTTGGTGTAATACTTCATCGGGTGTTAAGCCTAAATCGGTTAAACTAGGTTTGCGAATAATACCAAATAAAAGAAGATCGTACACATCTACAAAAAAACCCAGCGCCCCTACAATTACGGGGAGAGAAAATATGCCATATGTTTTTTTACTATTCACTTTACACTATACACTACTCGCTATTTTTTCTTGCCAAAAACTAATTTAAAAATCACAGGTGCAGTAGTAATTAATACAATGCCTAAAACAATGTATTCAAGGTGTTTTTTTAGATCAAATCCAAATTCATTATAAATCCACTTTTGCAAAAAATGCCCAGCTAAAATCATACTACTCACCCAGGCAATACATCCAACAATATTATAGAACCCAAATTTCTTTTTATCCATGGCTACAATGCCTGCTACAATTGGTGCAAATGTTCTTACAATGGGTAAAAAACGGGCAATAATAATGGCACCACCACCATGTTGCTCATAAAAATCATGCGCTTGTTGTAGGTATCGTTGTTTGAATAACAAATTATCCTTCCATTGGTACATGGCCGGTCCAATTCTTTTTCCGAATGCATAGCCCACCGTATTACCAAGAATACCAGCGATACTTACCAATGCTATAAGTACGAATAAATCTACCCACTCATTTCTAATGGTTCCCATTCCGATAAGCTTAAGAAACTCATGAGATAAACCAGGTGCAATATTTTGTCCTTCTCCAATTGTATGTGCAAAAATACCTGCAACAAAAAGCAGGGAATCGCCAGGCAAAAAGAAACCTGCGAATAATCCGGTTTCAGCAAAAATCACAAATAGTATTAACCATAAACCACCATTCTCTACATAAAATTGCGGTTGTAAAAGTTGTGTCCAATGAAAGTCGAGTAATATCGATAACATAATTTCTTTTTAAGCAGCGGCGGCCGCAGGTTCACTTAATTCACCTTCCCATTTACTTACTACACTTGTTGCTAAAGCATTTCCTAATACATTCGTACCCGTGCGGAACATATCGCAAAAATGATCAATTGGTAAAATAAGTGCAACGCCTTCCGGTGGAATTTTAAACATAGCACAAGTAGCTAATACAATGATTAATGAAGCTCTAGGCACACCTGCAATTCCTTTACTGGTAAGCATGAGCACCAATAACATGGTAAGTTGTTCGCCAATGGGCATATGAATACCATAGGCTTGCGCAATAGCTAAGCTGGCGAAAGTCATGTACATCATACTACCATCTAAATTGAAAGAGTAGCCTAAGGGAAGAATGAAAGAAACAATTTTATTCTTACAACCAAATCGTTCTAATTCTTCTGTAAGTTTAGGGAAAACAGCTTCGCTACTAGTTGTACTAAATGCAACCAATAATGGATTAGCAATATGTTTGAATAAATCGCGCATTCGCTTACCTAAAATTAAAAAACCAGCTGTTGTAAGAATAAGCCAAAGAATAGCGATACCCATTACAAAATAACCGAAGTAAATAAAGTAGAAGTTAAATATACCCAATCCTTTCTCTGCTACAACTGCTGCCAATGTTCCAAAAACACCAAAGGGGGCAAAATTCATTACATAGCCAACTATTTTTAGAATAATATGTGCAACAATATCGAGTGCATGAATCACTGGCTTTGAGTATTCACCTAAGTTGGCTGCAGCTACGCCAAAGAAAATAGAGAATACAACGATCTGTAAAATTTCATTGGTGGCTAATGCTTCAAACGCACTTGAAGGAACTACATGTTCAATAAATTTTTGTAGCGAGAATTCAGTGGTTTTACCCATCAAATCTTTTAAGCCAGCTTCATCTGCCTGACTCAAATCTATATAAGAGCCTGGTTGAAAGAAATTCACCAATACCATACCTACCAATAAACTCACTAAAGAAGCACTAATAAACCAAAGCATGGCTTTACCACCTACTCTACCCACTGTTTTCAAGTCACCTAATTTAGCAATACCTACAACTAGCGTAGTAAATACAAGTGGCGCGATAATAGTTTTTACAAGCCTGATAAATATGGTACCCAACAGTTTAATACTCTTTGCAAAACTGCTAATTTGTGCAGCTGAGGCAGTTTCATGTACAATATAACCAGCTACTATACCCAAAAACATAGCCACGATTATGTAGATCGTTAGTTTATTCTTCATCGGCAACTAATTTGAATGGCAATATACCCGTAATAATTGGAATAGCCTATACAATAGATTTGTGTAAGTTTTGGCGGTAGAAAGCCAGATTATGCCTATTTTGCCAGCACATTCTACTAAGAACCCAATTAAACCAAACTATGAGTTTATTTAGAAAGAAATCGCTTTCAGCGATGTTAGCACAAACACAGGATTCGAGTAAAGGCTTGAAAAGAACTTTAGGCGCTGGGAACCTTGTTGCACTTGGCATTGGCGCTATTATTGGCGCCGGTTTGTTTGTAAGAACAGCTGCTGCTTCAGCAGAAGCTGCGGGCCCTGCAGTTACCCTTTCATTTATTGTAGCTGCCATTGGCTGTGCTTTTGCCGGCTTATGTTATGCAGAATTTGCTTCCATGATTCCAATTGCTGGTAGTGCTTATGCATACTCATATGTAACGATGGGAGAACTTGTTGCCTGGATTATTGGTTGGGCATTAATTATGGAATATGCATTAGGTGCTGCCACTGTTTCCATTGCTTGGAGTGAGTACCTAAATAATTTACTTGGCGGTTCCATTCCCTATGAATGGTGCCACTCCCCTTTTGAAAAATTATATCAAGTAACGGGTGATGCAGTTAACCAAGTTATAGCAGTAATGCCCGAAACAGCTAAGTCTGTTAAAAACGGCATACTCTTATTAAGCGAAGCTCAATTTAAAGCCTTGCCTGCTAATATTACTAGCCTGGTAGCAGTAACTAGCGGTATCTTCAATGCACCCGCTTTAATCATCCTTCTTTTATTAACTCTATTATTAATTAAAGGATCACAAGAATCGGCTTTTGTAAATATGATTATTGTATTTGTAAAAGTGGCGATTGTATTGTTATTCATCGGATTTGGCTGGCAGTTTATTAAACCAGAAAATCATACGCCCTATTTAATTCCAGAAGGTACCGTTGGACATGAAGGCTTTTTTAAATGGGGATGGGGTGGCGTACTTGGCGGTGCTGCCATTGTATTCTTTGCCTTTATTGGATTTGATGCAGTAAGTACTGCTGCGCAAGAAGCAAAAAATCCGAAGAGAGATATGCCCATTGGTATCTTAGGCTCTTTGGTTGTTTGTACTATTTTGTATATCCTATTCGGACATGTACTCACCGGTGTTGCCAATTATACAGAGTTTAAAACTGCTGGTAAAGAAGCTTCCGTAGCGTATGCTATTCAAACCTATATGAAAGGTTTTGAGTGGTTGGGAACCAGCGTAACTGTTGCAATTTTAGCAGGTTTCTCTTCTGTTATTTTGGTAATGTTAATGGGACAAAGCCGTATTTTCTACACCATGAGTAATGATGGATTAATACCAAAAGCATTTGGTGATTTACATCCTAAATACAAAACACCCTATAAGGCAAACTGGATACTATTTGTATTTGTAGGCCTATTTGCCGCTTTTGTGCCCGGCAGCGTGGCTGGCGACCTTACATCTTTTGGAACCTTATTTGCCTTTGTATTGGTAAGTGTAGGTGTGTGGATATTACGTATCAAATCGCCAGAAATGGAGCGTCCTTTTAAAACACCTTTAGTTCCCATTGTGCCAATTCTTGGCGCGGTTATTTGTTTGGGAATGATTATTGCCCTAGATCAACAAACACTTAAAGTGGCTTTTGCTTGGATGGCAATTGGTTTAGTAGTATACTTCTTATATAGTAAGAACAGAAGTGCCTTAAAATAAATTTGAAACCTTATTTATAAAACCCGTTACTACCGTAGCGGGTTTTTTTATGCGCTTGGGTGCTAGCGGAATATGCAGTAAATTTGCGGCATGGGAAGAATATTTGAAGTACGAAAAGCCACGATGTTTGCGCGTTGGGATAGGATGGCAAAACAATTTACGCGTATTGGTAAAGAAATAGTGATTGCCGTAAAAGCTAGCGGCCCCGACCCTGCTACTAACCCTGCCTTACGTAGATGTTTTCAAAATGCCCGCAGTGTGGGCATGCCGAAGGATCGTGTAGAAGCAGCCATCAAAAGAGCACAAGGAAAAGATACCAGCAACTACGAAGAAATATTATACGAAGGCTATGCACCGCATGGTGTAGCATTATTAATTGAAACTGCTACCGATAATCATGTAAGAACAGTAGCCAACGTAAAAAGCTATTTTAATAAATGTAATGGTGCCATGGGTACCAGTGGAAGTGTAAGCTTTCAATTCAAAAAAATGGGGGTATTCAAACTAAAATTGGAAGGTTTGGATGCAGAGGAATTAGAATTAGAATTGATAGATTTTGGTTTGGAAGAATTGGGTGAAAGCACCGATGATCAAAGCAATGCTATTTTAGTAATGCGTTGCGCATTTGTAGATTTTGGCAAATTACAAAAAGCACTAGAAGATAAAAATCTTACACCTATTAGTGCCGAATTAGAATGGATACCTACTACAACAGTTCCTGTAAGTGATGAGCAAGCTGAAGATGTATCAAAGCTTATTGAGAAACTAGAGCAGGATGATGATGTAAATAAAGTGTTCCATAATATGGGGTAGGAATGAATCTGGAATCATTCAGATTGAAGGTTGAAGATTGAAGGTTGAAGATTGAAGATTATATGCCTAAAATCGCTACATATCAATACCGTATTATTCTGTTCGATGGGGTTTGTAACCTGTGTAATAGCTCCGTTCAATTTGTAATTAAACACGATGCAAATAATAAATTTAAATTTGCAGCTCTACAAAGTGAGTACGCAAAAAATATTTTAGCAGCGCATCAAATAAATGCAGAAAAACTCTCTTCACTTGTACTCATAGAAGATCAAAAAATATATACGGAATCTACCGGTGCATTGCGTATTGCAAAAAACTTAGGGTTGCCTACCAGCTTATTATATGTATTCATTATTATCCCGCCATTCATCCGAAATGCAGTATACAAATACATTGCCCGCAACCGGTATAAATGGTTTGGGAAGAAGGAGGAATG
>JBDKJW010000023.1:0-17728 GCA_039796395.1 Bacteroidota bacterium | reverse complement strand
GGCAAACCTGTTTTTACTTTATTTGATAAATCCTTCGATCTGGCCAGTTTGGTGATGCTTGCAGGTGGATTATTTCTGATTTATAAAACGGTAAAAGAAATTCACCACAAATTGGAAGGAGAAGAAGAGGCTGCTGATGAATCAGCAGCAAAAAAACTAAGTTTTGGCAACGCAGTTGTACAAATTATGTTAATTGATATGGTGTTTAGTTTCGATAGTATCATTACCGCTGGCGGAACAGCTAAGCATTTAGAAGTAATGATTAGTGCTGTTGTAATTGCCATGATCGTTATGTTTTTATTCAGCCCAAAAATTGCTGCATTTATACAAAAACATCCAACCCTAAAAATGTTAGCCCTTTCGTTTTTAGTAATGATTGGCTTTGTATTATTAGTTGAAGGATGGGATGCAGAGGGGGCGCATGAACTACACCTAAAAAACTATGTTTACTTTGCCATGGCATTCTCTTTCGGGGTAGAATTATTAAATATGCGTTTACGAAAGGCCACCGGTAAGCCAGTAGCTCTTCGAGAGCGTATGCTTACTACAGACCAACAAGCAATAGATCGGGATCAGGCAAAATAAATTGACTTAAAAGTTAAACCGAAAAGACGCAAATACCCCGAATTTTCGAGACGGATTGGTAACAATTGATTTTGGCGATACCCCCCAAATAAAATCAACCCTAAAGAACCTAAGTATATTATCAATACCCGTTCCAATTTCCATATACAAATTATTATCTAAAGATTTGTATGGATAATTGCCTACAAAATTATAGGCCTTGTTTGCCGTAGATAAACTTCCTACCACACCTTTTGCACTCCAAAACTGTCGTAATTTCAGTTTTCGGGTAATCGGAATAAACCGAAACAACCCACTTCCAATATTATGCTCTACATTAAAGCCTGAATAGGCATCGGTAAGGTACTCGAACTGGTACATAAGATTGAAAGAATACTTATTCAAATAATATAATTCATTACCAGGTAGCATATCTAGCATTTGATATGGTGCCGTACCAAAAACTTTTCCGCCGAATAAGTTATAGTAAAAATATCCGTAAGGTGCTAAGCTTACATAATCGGAAACGCTTATATCTAGCTTATGATAATCGTTTGTACTATTAAATACGCCCGGCCAAGATTTTGTATACTTCAATTCTACAACAGGGTACAAACTTCCGAAAGATGTACGTACAAAATTATCCTCTATAAAATGTTCCGCAAATGCATATCGCAAAGTAAGCGCAGTTTCAAATGCTTGAAAAGGGTTGCCATTTTTCCCTGCGAAATATTGCTCGGTAGGCAAATTTTGTAACGCTGTAAATCTTCTTCTTCCACCACTTAAACCAATACCCAACCCCCATCCTGTTTCTCTATAAAATTCTAATTTAGATTCTTCAATTCTTTGGAATTTGAAGGGTATATTGGGTCTACGAAAAATAGTGGCGAAAATATTATCAGTACCGAGTTGATCATAGTAAACTTGCCGGTTATCCAAATCGTTCTTGTAGGTAAATTGAAGGTATGTCCATAAATCGCGATTAAATAAATATTTTGCTTGAAATTTTCCTTTCCATTCGCCGTCTCTTGTGCCATATGCACCATATCCAGAAAAATTCCATTTATTACTAAACCCCCTATTAGTAGCCATATCAAATCTAAATCGGGCACCCTCATAAATGTTTCCGCTTATCCAATAAAACCAAGGGCCAAGCCTAATATTCCCAAAGTCTTTGGTTCCCTTCGCTAGTACTTCAACCGCATCTCTATAAAAAACATAGGTGGGATTTTTATTGAGTGTATCAATTACTTTATATACCGTTAACTCATTTTTATCAAGTGGCTCGTGCCTGCGCTTTAGCCAAAATGAATCTGAATAAGACTCCCGATCTTCTGCAACATCTATTTGTAAACTTTTTTTATTTTTTTGAAGCTGCACCATGGTAGCATTTGTATTTACTACAACATGGCTATATGTTGTCGTTTTTCTGCCTTTAAACCCAAGCTTACCTGAACCAATCGGCGCAATATCTGCTACAAACTTATCTTTATACACAAACCAAGTTGTATCATTAATTTTCTTAAATTCTTGAATAAGCGTTAGGCCTTCAATAAAATTAATATTTACTTCTGCAGAAGGTCGCATGGTAATTTTTTGAACGGCAAAAGCCGTATCGAATACCCAGCAGTCGCCATCAAAAGTATTCTCGCCTTTACGCTTACCGCTGAACCGGAAGTGCACTAGGCGTTTACCATTCATATATGCTGTATCGGCTAACTTGAAATTATAATAGTTATCTGCATTTGTATTAAATGGACTAATATATTCTTTATCGAAAACGGGAATAAAATTATTGAATACGTTTATGTTTTGATAAGTACCGCCAAGCTCCTTCACTAAACTTTCATTTTCTACACCATTTGTTTTAGTAGCTTTTATTCTTTCGTAAATTCTTTCCGGATCTTTTTGATAATAGTAGTCGGAAAGTGTTTCCGAAAGATATACCGGTAAATAAGGTTTTGCCTCAGAGGTAGAATCAATATAATCAAATACAAAATTGAGGGGCTTAATCAAAGCATTCTTACCTAATTTTTCTTTGTTAACATTATTTATGTCTAATTCAAGTTTATTATGTATTTCATAGGCATAGTTCTTCCATAATTTCTTATCACTATGTGATTTATTAGCCATTATTTTTCGCCAAAACCATAATGCCCGATTGTATTTTACCCTAACAATGGCTTCGCTAGCTGGTGGTAGTACTTCTAATAAGGGTTCTACATAAGCCGAATCTTTGATTATATTAACTCCTATCCGCAGTATTTTATAACCAACACTATTAACTTCCAATGTATCATTAATGGTTGAAGTAGTAAGTATAAAACTAAACTTACCCGCCGAATCGGTTAGCATTCCTTTTCCAGTTCGCTTGAATATGACAGAAGCAAATGAAACAGGTTCATTACTTTGTTTATCGCGAACAATACCGCTCAATCTAATTTCTTGAGCAAATGAATGAATAGAAAGAATACTTAAAAAGCAGCTAACCAAAAAAGCAAATCCATTACGCACAGATACAGAGTTCGGTTTTTAAAAGTCGAAGCCCATGGCAAAATAATAAACAGGCTTACCCACAAAGATACCTTTCATGGGCCAACCTGCATCAAACTTTAAGAAATAACCCAGCAAAGTACTACGCACACCAAATCCATAGCCGCCCGCAAACGGACCTAAACCGCCTGCATCTACTCTAACAACTACGGGTGTAGTGGGTGCTGTAATTACTTCTCCGGGGCGCTTAATTCCGTTATACTTCCCATTCCAAGCAGTTCCCAAATCAATAAATTGAACTAACTGCAAGTTGCGTATAAACGCACTATTGATAGGTTTATCAATGAATGTACTAAAGAGTGGTAATCGGAATTCACTATTAATGACAAAGGCGTTATTACCATTGGCAATATTTTGTTGATAGCCACGCATATTTACCGCCAGTGTTTGGAAGGCATAAGATTGATCGGCTGCGGGCTTGTTTTGACTATTAAATTTAGGCCCTATCCAACCATCTACGCCACCCAAATAATAAATCATTTTTTGTCCACCCCAAGAAAAATCTGCTGCTGCTCTTCCCGCCCAAATAAAATTGCGATAAATTTTACGATAATACCTACCATCAAATCCAAAATTCATAGTTGGTTTTCCATCATTCAATGCCGTTTTGATATTGGGCATATTTACATCTATATACACTTTATACCTCAAGCCATTCCATATATTCTGTGTAGGATTCAGTGTATTATCATGCACATATTCTAATCTTGATACAAAGAATCTGATCAAAGTATCTGGAAATGCCAATGCGTTAGGATTAGACAAGCCGGTTGCATTATCAAAAGGGCGCAATACGCCCCTATCATTTCTTATGCCAGCCGTTAACCGAATACTTTTTACTTCATTAAATGCATAGGTTGCATTAGCCTGATACAGGTTTGTATAAAGCATAGTATTGAAAGAAGTATTAAAGAAATTGGAAACATTACTTCTATAATAAGTAAAACCCCAATCAATTCTTCTGCGATAATTTTGAAAAGAAAGCATCAAATCTTTATCGGTAAGATTTGTACCAAACCGAAAGCCTGCCACAAAACGAATATCCTCCATTAATTCACTAACCCCTACACGGAATGTGAAGTTAAAATCGTTTCCGTTATTTAACTGAATGGGCCCAGCGCCACCTGCATAAGGTTGAAAGCGATTTACCAAAATATTATTACTAAATCCTACTAAAGCATAATCAGCATTAAACTTACGTGTATAATCAAATAATTTTGAACGAGATAAAGTAGTAGGTTTAGGTTTTGTAACCAGGGGAATTACAGGTAATTTTTTTGTGGTATCGATTTTCTCATCCTCAAAATCATTTTGGAAGAAATCTTTAACTACTTTTTTAACGGTATCTGTAGTAGGTTTAGCTTTATACGTAATAGCTCGGCCATCCGCACTTTTCCGCTCGTTATTCAAAAGCTTCATATACTCCGATGGGCGAGGATTAACATTGCGCTTATTTAATGCTACTTCATCAACTTTTAATTTATAAACAAACTTAAAATCCCCTTCTCGTCTTACTTCACTTACCTGACCTTTATCGCCAGCAATTCTTGTTTCTAATAATGAACTTTGGTAATTCGTAATGGGGAAAGTATAGGTTGAATCCTTAAATACTTGAAAATAACTTACGCTATCTGGCTCTTGCTTTTGCCAAGCCAATAATGTAGAATCAAATTCTTTTGGTGCAGGATTTCGTAATAATTCATCCCCGATATAATATAGCGTATCTAACCCATTTCTTTGTGTAGCAAAGAACCCAGCCCAACGATTGCCAATACCATTTTCATCAGATACAAAAGTAAAATGGTTTGTATTGTACTGCATGGGGAAACGAGCGTTACCAGCTTTAATATTCGTTAGTTGGGCTATTTGCTTTTCCTTACTATTATTTAAAATATCAACCATGAAAATATTATACCGATACCTACTTGGTAATACAGTATCAGCAGAAATAGCATTTCCCGATGGTCGATTAGAGGAGAAAATGATACCAACTCTATTCGGAAAAGCCACTACAGTTGGATCAAGATCATCATAAATATCATTCGTAATTTGCGTAGCTTTTTGTTCCTCAATTTTATAGGTATAAATATCCGTTTTCCCATTCTTTACAGCACTCATCACCAATGTATTCGCATCAAGCATAAAACTGGCATCTAAGATCTGGTCGAAATCATCAATGTTTTGCTTGAATCTTTTATATCGTGCAATATTGTCGTATACAAACATTTTAACTTTACCTCCTTCCCAATAAATTACCAGTAACCTCGAACCTTTGCCATCCCAAGCCATAATGGGGTAATTAGGATTAATATCGCCCTGGCGGGTAAGCACACCGCTTTTCAACAATGTTTTTGTATCGTAAAAATTATCTACCAATTTAATGCTGTATATCCCTTTTCTAAATTCGAGGGCTGCATAGGTATTGCTCTTAGGATTAGGATTTACCTGAAATCGCAAATAGTCTTTATTCGTAACATCTTCCGAAACAGTAAGTGAGCCTTTTACTTGATTGCGACGCTGACGAATATCAGCGATATATCTATTCTGTTGGAATATCATAAAATCGCTCAAAATATCTTTGAACTTTCTTTTACATATACGTAAACATGCGTTGTTTACATTTTTATAAATACGAGATAAGTATAAAAGATACGTGATATTTTCTTTGCGGTATTTCTCCCCGATATAGTTCCAAAATGCTTGTCCGGCAAGACCAGGTTTTTCAAAAGCAAACTGATAAAAATTTTTATACCTACCGCTGAGCATCGCACTCTTGAGTTGATCATCTTTTTCTGTACTCCAGGGTTGTGCAGCATAGGCTACAAAACCATCAACCATCCACTTCGGTAAATCAAGTAATGCTTGATTACTTGCAAATTCACCAATATCATCCCCAAATAAAAGATTATCTGTTAATACCCTAGCAATACCTTCTCTAATTTGTAATCGCAAATGATTATGATTGCCATCAAAATAAACAACCAATTTATTATTTACCAATTTAGTAGTGCCGCCAGCATTTTGCCAATCACTACCTAACCCTATATTTGTGCTTTTGTAATCGTTGTAATTATTGTAAACAACGATATTGGCTCTACGCTGTAAAGAATATTCAATAAAATTTTCAATAGAACGAAGCTCTTCTTCCGCCACTTGCGCAACAAACTTTCCAAGCTCTACTCCTCCTTGTGAAGTATAGGAATTAAAATTGGGCGATTGGTAAAATTTCCACACGAATTTCTTATGCTGCATCCTATTTTTCCCAAACTCAACTGTATTCACTTGAGCAAGTAATATTTGCGGGGCGGCATTCAATAAAAAAACAAAAAAAGCACACTTACAGAATCTATTCAATTGCATATCCGAACTTTGGTATTTAAAATTAGTCATTTACTAGTAAAACACGCAATTTAGTGCTATGATAAAGGTTAAGGTTTTCACATTCAGCCCTATTCAAGAAAATACCTACGTTTTGTACAATGAAAACGGATTGGCAATTATTATTGATCCGGGTTGTTATTTTACGGAGGAAGAAGAGAAATTGAAGGTATTTATTGAGAGCCACTCTTTGAAACCTATACAATTGTTGAACACGCATTGTCATTTGGATCATGTTTTTGGTAATAAATGGGTATATGATACCTATAAAACCCCGCTTTATATTCATCCTGGAGAAGAAAAAATGCTTGCCTTAGCGCCGCTTTCTGGGGAGAAATGGGGCTTGCCTTTTACGAACTATACAGGAGTCGTTCATCACGTTCATGAAGGAGATACTATTCAATTGGGAAATGATGCCCTTCAAATAATTTTAACACCTGGGCATTCTCCTGCCAGTATTTGTTTTTATGCAGCAGATCAAAAATTTTTAATTGGGGGAGATGTTTTGTTTAGAGAAAGTATCGGCAGAACCGATTTACCGGGCGGTGATCATGCTACCTTACTCAAGAGTATTCGAACGCAGTTATTTGTGCTACCCGATGATGTTGTTGTATTTCCTGGGCATGGTATAAAAACGACAATAGGCTATGAAAAAAGAAATAATCCTTTTTTACAATAGTTAATCATTGTTATTCATTTGGTTGTAATACGCCGTGATAAAAATTGCGCCTAAGTTTTTATGCGGGGGTACATAATCATCGAATTTCTCCTTATTGGCCCCAACAAATCGAATGGCCAAACTATTCCATAATTGGGGCCAATTGAGGTTTTTACCCATCCTTAATTGTTCCGCAATTATATCAACTAATCCTTGATTAATAACCCCTGCTCCTATTTGCTTAGAGGAAATAATATGTGCACCTGGGGATATTTCCAAAACATCATTTAGTTTTTGATAACCGCCACAACTACCTAGCACCACTAGTTTTGCTGGTGAAGGCATTTTTTGAATGGTTTGTTTAAGGTAATAACTATGGCCGCGATGAATGATAATGGAAGGATGAATAGCATTATCTTCTAAGTAACTATGTAAACTATCCTGCGCCTGTGAATCTAGTTCAAGTGTTTCATCTAGCGGTAAATTTGCATATATAACTACGGGAGTACCTTTTATGGCCTGTACCTCAACCCATTGCTTTTTTTTGATGATTTTCCAATTGGGGTTCGTAAATTTTTTCAGAAAAGCGTTGAATACAACACTCCCATCTTTATCTCCATAAAAAAATTGTTGAATAATGATTTTACCTGTTGAAGTATCTTTCAATTCATTCATCGGCAATTCATAAATAGGTGGTATGCCAAGCGTTATGGACAGGTCTTTTTTAGTAACAGAATCGAGAGAAGAAAAAATTTGTTGCAATAAACCATATACAATTTGTCCTTTTTTATTTTTGGTTTGATTACAACGATCTAACTCATATCCAACTTGAAGCATAATGAGTTTTTTAAGCTGTTTATCATAAATGCTAGAATAAGAATCAGCTACATCTACGGCATCCTCTAAAGAGTTTGTTTGCTCAAGTCCGATTACAAATTTCTTCATCAAATTTTCGGCATCGTACCTATCCATTCTATCCAAAAAATCGCCGAGCTTATTATAAGCTGCTGCCATTTTAATGAACTTTTTATAGCTATCATATTTAACTTTTGCCAATAATGAATCTGAACGGGGCACAATCATTCTTTGGAAAATTCGTGGATAAACGCCAGAAACGAAACTCGAAGTATACATTTCTTCCTCGCCCATCAATGCCAAATAATATAATTCTTCTGCTGTTAACCCCTCTAATTTTTTAAATCGAATTGCCTCATTTTTTTCGGCATGTAGTGCATTAATGTCATTTATAAAATCTTCGATCGATTTAGATTTTAATTTTGCTTGTAGCACTTGTGCAGCCATTGGTGTATCTCCTTTTTGCATTCGTTCGGCATATGCAATTTTGGTTTTTACAAGAAGCTTATAATACTTAAGAGATGAATCTGTTCGAACATATGGAGTAATAGAATCCATGGATAGCGCTCCTGTATATATTTGATCAAGAAAAGGAAAATACATTCTCCCTGTTCGCATCAAGGATAATCTGGATACCAGTTTAATCAGTGGGTGATTCACTGATTGAATTTTTCGTCCTAGCGCATTCGGTGCGGCTGCAAAACTATACAACTCTTCAGGGTCTTTCTTCCCAGCAACAATAATTAATGAATCGGCATAACTACTCTGCGGATAGCGGGTTAGGATGGGGAGCATGCGCGCCGGATTACGTTCACATTGTTTGAGCACCAGTAAATCTTTTGCCGCATCAATTCCAATATTTGTTTTAAGGGCAAAGTTATCCGTTAATAGCGTTGCTGTTTCCAATAGCATGGTGCTCACCATGGGGGTTATAGGTTGTTGCTGCCAATCTAATTGCATTGATTTTTCATAGGCTTTTAGTAAAGTGAGATACTCAGTTGCAGGAACATTATGCGCTTCAAAAGCAGATCCAAAACCCGTAAGTAATTCATTTACGCCTCTTAACCATTTATATTTTCCATTATTATCTAGTTGCAGATTTTTTTCAATTTTAACCCGTAAATGCGTTATGATCTTGTTGGCCGTGTCCATATCCGATTTTGCGACGCCCCATTTTTCAAGATGAAGGGAGTCGATAGCCGTTAACGACCGGATAATATATTCGTGATGTAATTGGCGTATAGCAGGTATGGCGGGCATTTCATCTTGGGCGTATATGGCTGTATGGGCACATAAAACAAAAGAAATTACTATAGCTAAAGACCTTATTCTCATAGTTGAAGTAGTAAAATTACGATTCTATACATAAGAGACTATTATTACTGTTAACAATTACATAATAAAGCTAGCTGTTCGTTAAGCGAAAGAATGAAATTAACTTTGTGTAAACACTGTGTTAACATGGAAGGCAAAGCTAAACAGATATTGATTGCGGATGATGAGGCAGATATATTAGAAATTGTAGGCTATAATCTCAGTAAGGAGGGATATGAAATATATACTGCTAAAGATGGCCAAGAGGCAATAGAAAAAGCAAAGCAGTTAAACCCCGATCTTATTATTTTAGACATTATGATGCCCAAGAAAACAGGGGTTGAGGTTTGTCAGATACTTCGTTCGCAACCACAATTCCAGGATACGCTCATTATTTTTCTTACTGCACTAAGCGATGAAAGTTCTCATATTAAAGGATTAGAAACTGGGGCCGATGACTATGTAAGCAAGCCAATTAGTCCGAAAGTCCTAAACTCACGTGTAAATGCTCTTTTTAGAAGGGTTGGCCATAAAGAAACGGGTAAAACAATTACGGTTGGAAATATTCTTATAGACCCGGTTAAATTTTTAGTTACCATCAATAATGAAGAGATTATTTTGGCCAAAAAAGAGTTCGAATTATTGTACTTGTTGGCTTCGCGTCCGGGCCGGGTATTCCTCAGAAACGAAATTCTTTCCCAAGTTTGGGGTAATGATGTAATTGTGGGCGATAGAACCATTGATGTACATATACGAAAAGTACGCCAGAAGTTAGGTGTAGATTGTATTACTACTGTTAAAGGTGTTGGGTATAAGTTTGAGTTGTAGAGAACAGACCGTAGACGATGGACCATATTGAAGATTGAAGATTGAAGATTACCTTGTGGTATGTTCAAAACCAAAAACCTTTCCCCACAGCAGCTTTCAGCCTTTACAGCGCTCATTTTATCTGTACCTGTGTCGCTTGGTATTTTTTTCTTACGGCCCGATTGGTTAATTGCACTGATATCGTTGATTATCATTTTTATCGGTAACTATTTAATGATTCGTTTTGTATTGGAATCATTTATTTATCGAAAAATAAAACTTATTTACAAGTTTATTTATCAAACAAAAGCTAACAAAAGAGAAGAAACATATTATAAATACATCCTTCCGCAAAAAGGTATTGATGAGGTAAGAGAAGATGTTGAAAATTGGGCGGAACAAAGAAGTGCAGAAATTGAATTGCTAAAAACGAATGAAGCGTATAGGAAAGAATTTTTACAGAACCTCGCGCATGAATTCAAAACCCCCATTTTTGCCATACAGGGCTATGTAGATACTTTATTGGGTGGTGCGATGGAGAATCCATCTGTTCGTAAAAGGTTTTTAGAAAATGCGGCTAAGAATGTAGATAGAATGGTTACGCTGGTAGAGGATTTAGATGAAATATCTCGACTTGAAAGTGGCGAACAACCCCTTTATAAAACGCCTTTTATTATTCAAGATCTTATTCGCGAAGTATATGAAGCCCTTTCAATTAAATTAGTTGGCAAAAGCATTAAAGTGGGCATTAAAAAAGGCTGCGACTATCCGATATCTGTCTTTGCTGATAAAGATAAAATCAGACAAGTAATGACCAACTTGGTTGACAATGCTTTAAAATACGGCAAAGACGAAGGCAATATCGTGGCTAGTATTTATAAAACTGATGAAGAACATGTATTAGTTGAAATAAGTGACGATGGCATTGGTATTGCTGAAGAGCATTTACCACGCATTTTTGAGCGTTTCTATAGAACAGATCGGGGCCGTAGTAGAGATGTAGGCGGTACAGGATTGGGCTTAGCCATTTGTAAGCATATCATTGAGGCACACCAACAAACAATACATGTAAGAAGTAAAATTGATGTGGGCACTACACTTGGCTTTACCCTAGAAAGGCGCAAAGAGTAATCGCCGCTTTGGAAGCCATGGAAGTTGACAAATAGATAAATTATAAAAATTTTATATATTATATTAACGTTAAATATGCTCCCAGCATGCAGCTTACGCATGGGAAGCCTATTTTTGCCAAAATTTACATGTTATGGGAATCAATACTTTCGGAAAGTTATTCATGCCAAAAAACAAAGTGTTTTATGAGTTATTTGAAGATGTTGCGGAAAAAGTACATGAAATGGGTATTAAGTTGAAAGAAATGGTGAGTGAGCCCGATCCCAATAAACGTTCCGCCATTCTTTCACAAATTGAAGACCTTGAGCATAAAAACGACGATAATACCCATAAAATCTTTACAGAACTAGGTCGTAATTTCATCACCCCCTTCGACCGAGAGGACATTCACTATTTAGCAAGTGCTTTGGATGATATTGCCGATTATATTTTTGCTTCGGCCAAAAAAATTAATTTTTATAGCGTGAACCCAAATGATACGGGCATCCAAAAAATGGCCGATCTAATTTTACAAGGATCTATTGAAATTAAGAAAGCAGTTTTGGGTTTACGTGATATGAAGAATTTGCGTGAAATGACGGAAGCCATGGTAAAAGTAAATAGTATTGAAAACCAAGCAGACGATGTGTTTGACATGAGTATTGAAATGCTCTTTCAGCAAGAGAATGATTTTAAAGAGGTAATTAAGAAAAGAGAAATTTATCAGGTAATGGAAATTGCAACTGATAAATGCGAAGATGCGGCTAACGTAATTGAGTCTATTATCATCAAATATGCTTAGTAATAATCAATTGCTAATTACTCATCATTAATCATTATTTCATGTTTACGCTGCTTATACTCATTATTGCGCTAGCTTTTATTTTTGATTATATCAATGGCTTTCATGATGCTGCAAATTCTATCGCAACTATTGTATCTACAAAGGTCTTAACGCCTTTTCAAGCCGTATTATGGGCTGCTTTCTTCAACTTTGCTGCATTTTTTATTTCGAAATATATTTTCAAAGAGTTCGGTATCGGAAATACAGTTGCAAAATGGGTAAATGCTGAGTTTATTACCCTAGAAGTATTATTGGCGGGTATTATTGCGGCTATTACATGGAATTTAGTTACCTGGTGGTTTGGCATTCCATCTAGTTCATCACATACTTTAATGGGAGGATTTGTAGGTGCCGCGCTCGCACATGCTGGGGGTATCAGTAGGCATGGCGTTGATGTTATTAACTATGCAAAAGTAGTTCCAACGTTTTTGTTTATTTTCTTTGCACCCCTTATTGGTATGGTCATTGCATTTATTATTACTATTCTTATCGTGCATCTCTGTAAACGATCGAACCCCTATAAAGCAGAAAATTGGTTTAAACGCTTACAACTTGTTTCCTCAGCTGCTTTCAGTTTAGGACATGGAGGGAATGATGCACAAAAAGTAATGGGTATCATTGGTGCTGCAATGATTTTTTACTTAAAACAAACAAAGGGAATTTCTATGAATTTTAATGAATTTGTTGCAGCTTATAGTTGGGTTCCTTTCTGTAGCTTCTTAGCCATTGGCCTCGGCACTATGAGCGGTGGTTGGAAGATTGTAAAAACAATGGGAACAAGGATTACTAAAGTTACCCCTTTAGAGGGCGTAGCTGCTGAAACTGCAGGTGCTATAACACTATATCTTGCTGAGCATTTTAAGATTCCGGTTTCCACCACACATACAATAACCGGTTCTATTATTGGTGTTGGTGCTACAAAGCGCTTAAGTGCTGTACGCTGGGGTGTTACCGTAAACTTATTATGGGCCTGGATACTTACTATCCCCATTTCTGCTTTTATCGCTTCTATCGTTTATTATATTATCAAGCTTTTTGTTTAGTAACGATTAGTTATCTTGCGGCATATAAATTTTCATATGCCTAAAATTCTTGTTACTGGTGGATGTGGCTTTATTGGTTCGCATACCGTAGTAGATTTAATAGAAAATGGATACGATGTTATTTCCATTGATAATTTTTCTCGCTCTACAAATATTGCGCTAGCAGGTATAGAAAAAATTACGGGCAAAAAAATTAAGAACTATAAAGTTGATCTTAAAAATTTTGATGAAACATTGGCTGTTTTTCAAGAAAACGATGATATTGATGGCATTATTCATTTTGCGGCCTATAAAGCTGTTGGAGAATCGGTAGAACATCCATTACGCTATTATGAGAATAATATGTTTGGGTTGATTAATTTACTTCGCTGCGTACAAGAATTTGGTATCCCACATTTTGTTTTTTCTTCTTCCTGCACTGTATATGGTAATCCAGATAGTATCCCTGTTACAGAGCTTTCTGCTACTAAAAAAGCAGAATCGCCTTATGGTGCTACTAAACAAATGGGCGAAGTGGTATTAAGTGATTTTAGCAATGCAACAGCAACCAATACCATTTTATTACGCTATTTTAATCCCGTTGGTGCACACCCCTCTATACATATTGGTGAATTACCCGTTGGCAAACCCATGAACCTAGTGCCTGCTATCACACAAACTGCTATTGGCAAATTACCAAAAATGTTTGTACATGGTAATGATTATGATACACGTGATGGTAGCTGCGTTCGCGATTATATACATGTATCTGATATTGCGCATGCGCATACCTTAGCTATTAAATATTTGTTTGATGGAAAAAATGAAACCAGTTGCGACGTATTCAATTTAGGAACAGGAAATGGCGTAACTGTATTAGAAGCCATTCAAACATTTGAAAAAGTAAGTGGCACAAAATTAAACTATGAAATTGGCCCACGCCGCGCAGGTGATGTTGTAGCTATTTATGCCAACAACGATGCTGCGGTTCAAAAACTCGGCTGGCAAATTAAATATGGTATCACCGAAATGATGGATACTGCTTGGAAGTGGGAGCTTAGGTTAAAGGAAGAAGCTATAGGGGCTAAGAATAATTAGGTGTGCAAGCAATAAGGTGTAAGGTGTAAGCAATAAGCAATAATTTATTGATTAAGCATTTTCTCCGCGTTCTCTGCCACCTGCAACGCTTCGATAAACTCATCAATTTCACCATTCACAACGGCATCTAAATTATAAGATGTTAGTCCGATCCGATGATCGGTTACTCTTCCTTGTGGCCAGTTATAGGTTCTAATTTTAGCACTTCTATCCCCAGTACTAACAAGGGTTTTACGCTGGCGTGCAATTTCTTCTTCCTGCTTACGTACTTGCTCTTCGTATAATTTAGTACGCAACATCACCATCGCTTTTTCTCTATTGGCGAGCTGTGAGCGCTCTGTTTGACAAACAACTACAACACCCGTAGGTACATGCGTAAGAAATACTTTTGTTTCTACCTTGTTTACGTTTTGTCCACCCGCACCACCGCTTCTTGCCGTTTCCATTTTTACATCACTTTCTTTCAATTCAAAATCAAGTTCTTCAGCTTCTGGCATTACTGCTACCGTTGCTGCTGATGTATGTACCCGCCCTTGTGTTTCTGTATTAGGAACACGCTGCACGCGGTGTACACCACTTTCAAATTTTAAAGTGCCATACACATCTTCCCCTGTAACTTCTACCACAACTTCTTTATATCCACCAACCGTTCCTTCGCTTTCACTTACCACAGCTGTTTTCCAGCCTTTTCTAGAACAATAACGTAAGTACATCCCTAATAAATCACCTGCAAATAAACTAGCTTCATCACCACCCGTACCAGCACGAATTTCAAGAATTGCATTTTTATCGTCTTGCGGATCTTTAGGTATCAATAGCTTTGTAAGTTCTTTTTCTAATTCTTCTTTCTTCACCTCTAACTCGGGTAATTCCATCTTGGCCAACTCGCGCATATCTTCGTCATTGCCGTTTAAACTTTCTTTGGCAAAATCATAATCGGCCATAACACGTACATACGCATCATAAGGCTTTACAATTTTCTCTAATGACCTATATTCTTTACTGTATACCCCAAACTCTTTCTGGTTATTAATAATCTCCGGATTAGTAAGGGCTATACCCACCTGTTCAAAACGCGCTTTTATGGCTTCTAGCTTATGCAGCATAATCTATTATTGGGCGGCAAAGATAGTGAGATTGGAGAGATTTTTGAGCCGAATAAATACGGTAATCGGCTCAGAAAATACGTATATTTGAGCCGATTAAAGCAAACAATCGGCTCATGATGTACAATTGGCAAATACCGGAATGGCCAAATTTTAACTATAACACTTCAATAGTTGAAGATCAGGCTTTGTTATTTATAGAGCAGCAAGGGCTATTAAACGGACTTTTAAAAGGAATCAGCAAAAAGCAACAAACAGAAACATTGATAGAGTTGCTAAGTAATGAAGCTACAAAAACAGCAGCCATAGAGGGTGAAATCTACAGTAAGGAAGATATCGTTTCTTCAATTATTAATAATTTGGGTATCGTTATCAAGCAAAAACAAGTAAAAAATAAAGACGCGAAGAAAATCGCACAATTGGTAGTAGAATCTAGAAATACATTTGATCAACCATTAACAGAATCAACATTACTGAACTGGCATAAAATATTATTTAGCGAGCATAAAAAAATAAATGCGGGAAAGTGGAGAATGAAAAAAGCAGCAATGCAAGTTATTTCGGGGACTATTGGGAAGGAAAAAGTATACTATGAGGCACCACCTTCAGCAATTGTTCCTAAAGAAATGAAATATTTTATTCAGTGGTTTAATGATACAGCTCCAACTGGAAAATTGCCTATAAAACACGCACCTATTCGCGCAGCAATCGCCCATTTGTATTTTGAAAGTATTCATCCATTTGAAGATGGTAATGGTAGAATTGGAAGAGTATTGGCAGAGAAAGCATTATCGCAAACAGTTGGAAGCCCAATATTCATTAGCTTATCATCATCCATCGAAAAAAATAAAAAACTATATTATAACAGGTTATCAGAGTCGCAAAAAACCTTAGATATCAATAAATGGATCGGCTACTTTATAGATACTATTCTTACTGCCCAACAGGAAGCCGAGGAAGTAATAACATTTACGATAAAAAAAAATATGTTTTTTGCAGCCTTCAGACATAAATTGAATGAGCGGGCACTAAAAGTAATTAGCAAAATGTTTGATGCCGGGCTAAAGGGGTTTGTAGGGGGTATGAACGCCAAAAAATATATGGGCATCACTAAAGCCTCAAAAGCAACCGCTACAAGAGACTTACAATATTTAGTTTCTATCGGCGTATTTGAATCAAAAGGGGAAGGAAGAAGTACACACTACCATATAATTCTTTAAATTAGAGTCCTATCATTCCTACACAAATGAAAAAAATAGCTCTTCCGCTCTACTTCCTACTTTCTGCTTTATGCCTAACTGCCCAACAAGCCGACATACTCATTAAAAACGGAAAAATACTTGATGGAACAGGTAACTCTTGGTTTTATGGCGACATTACTGTAAAAGATGGAAAGATCTTGAAGATTGGCAAACTTGTAAATACAACAGCTAACAAAACTATCGATGCCAAAGGGCTGATCATCGCCCCTGGTTTTATTGATGTGCACACCCATATTGAGGGCGATGAGAAAAAATTTCCGCTTGCTTCTAATTTTATTTATGATGGAGTTACAACAGTTATTACAGGTAATTGTGGATTATCAGAAACTGATTTGGGGAAATACCTTACCATGATCGATAGTTTGCAACCCGCTATTAATGTGGCTGCATTAATCGGACATAATGATGTGCGTAAAGCAGCCATGGGTGCTGCCAATAGAGATCCTAATGAAGCAGAAATGCAACGCATGGAAGCCATTGTAGAAAAAGCTATGAGAGATGGCGCAGTAGGTTTATCAACCGGACTCATCTATATCCCTGGCACTTATTCTAAAACGCCTGAAATTGTTAAGCTTGCTAAAATAGCCGCCAAATACAATGGTATATATGCATCACATATGCGTGATGAAAGCGATAGTGTAACCCAAGCTATTGAAGAAGCATTAATAATAGGAAGAGAAGCCAATATACCTATTGAAATTTCGCATTTTAAATTGAGTGGACAACAAAACTGGGGGCGAAGCAGAGAAACAATTCCTATGATTATCAAAGCACGTAAGGAAGGATTGGATGTAACGATTGATCAATATCCCTATACTGCTAGCAGTACTTCCTTAAGTACCTTATTGCCCGATTGGGTACTTGCTGATGGACAAGATTCGATCAAAGCCCGATTAGCCAACCCTTCTATTAGGAAAGAAGTGATTAGCTATATGCTCATGAAATTAAAGAAAAGAAAACTACCTCATTTTAGTTACCCTGTTGTAGCAAGTTTTAAACCAGATAGTAGCTATAATGGTAAGAGTATTGAAGAGGTAAATGTATTAAGAGGTAAAAAACATAGTGTAAAAGAAGAAGCAGAAACCATTTTGCAAATGATGGAAATGGGTGGTGCGGGCATGGTATTTCATGGCATGAGCGATAAAGATGTAAAAGCC